>JBPYEF010000461.1:0-10718 GCA_051985875.1 Hyphomicrobiaceae bacterium | reverse complement strand
TGCATTGAGATCAAACCGGTAATTCTCGCAGGTATCACGATTTTCCAGACCTGCAGTCCAGTGGCCTGGGATTCCATATCGATAAACTGGCGCCGTTACGTTCCAGTGACGAACCAGTCCCAAATTGGCCAGCACGAGCAAATGCTGCGTGGCCTCCATCGCATACGTGGTACAATCTTTATCAAAACGGTTATGGGAGCCCATCGCACCAGTAATCCAAGTTATATCTTCCGATTGCGACCCGCCATAATGGCCGGCAACCTTTTTCATGATTCCCGTGACCGTCGCTGAATCGAGGCTCTGCAAGCGTGCGTAAAGCCAGGTCTCCATTTGCAACGTCGCAACTTTGATGAAGCGTAGTTCGGATGACGGATCCTCATTCTGCACGATCAATGCGCGCAAGTGACGCAATCGGATTTGCTCGTTGTCGCTCCAGTCCACAGTGAGCTGGCCGGCGCAGCCGCGCGAGAAGCAATAACGCGCTGCTGCATGCGAGGCTAAAGGATAATGGCGCTCGCGGGGAGCAAATTTGGTCAGCTCGCGAGTGCTGAAGAAAGTGCCATTTGCGATTTCGGAGGCATCGTATGCACCGTTCCTGTCACACTGCGCATTTGCGGAGATGGAAGATGATACTGCAAGCAAAAAAATGATGAGTAAACGGTTATACGGGGCTATTGCGGGCGAGTATCCAGAAACGGGGTAGGGACGCATGTTGCTCTTGCACAACGATCGCACATCCCAACCCGAGTAGTTTGTCGCGAACCGGTGTGGAGAAAGTTTGGCTGCATTGCAGCGTTCTCGCGACGTTTGCGTGCGCGGACGCTGTGAGACAACCGCGGCCTTGGCGGCCGTCGCCGACAAGGCATAGAAAATTTAATCCGAAGGACGCGCGCGCCTACAACAATCGCGATGAGAGGTACGAATACTAGGATGCCCTAGGTGGCGCGAGTGTGGGTTCGCACAGGGTGATCGGCAAGTATCGGCAATGTTGCGCAGAGAGAGCATGCCGTCACCCTCTTGAATCGGCCGGCAGCAGACAGAGCCCTCAATCGCACTGGCCCGAGGGGATCGGCGCTCCTGCCGCCAGCGGAAGAGCCGGCCTTGGCACTCCTACGTTTCGGCAGCCGACTTCGATAAGGCCGATCAGTTTCGCAACGAGGAAGCCCTGGCCGAGGCTAGCAAGGTCCGATGCACCAACCGCGCCCGGACAATCCGCTGTCGTGCCGAGCGTTCGCCTTGCAACCGATCTTGTGCCGCCGCTCAGCGGCCCATGACACGAGGACCCGCGGCGGAGGCGGCACCTGAAGCCGCCGATGCCATGGCGACCGGGCCGCTTGATGCGTATGCGTAAGTGAACTGTGCGCGAGCCCGAGCCGATCGAGGTGCGAAACGCACGAAGGCAACGGTGCCGGCAAATCATCTGCTGGTCGGCGGCAGCTGGCGTAGGGTCGCACTCGCGATGACCATATGCGGCAGCCGAAGGCGTTTGCGCCAACGTCCGCGCGTCGCCGCCGCCGCGCCCGCCGGAATTCATCGTCCCCGCACCCGATGTCCACGGTGCAGAGCGCGCGATCATCAACTGTGCCTCATGGCGCCGCGCTGCATGAAGGAACGGATTGGCTGAAGCGGAAGATTGCCGGGTGGCACCCCCGCGAGCCGGAGAGACGGACGGTAGGCGAGGCGCCGGGCGGTCGAGCGCTTAGCCTACAGTCAGACAATAGTAGAGTACTGCGCCGATCGCCGCCGACAGAGCAAAGCCCACCAGGAAGCCAAGTATAACGAACGGACGTCGCTCCGGGTCGGCAGCGTGCCGTAGGATTACCTGCAAAGAGGACTCCATCGACATTGGCTCCCATCAGTGCGGCAAGGGGACCGGTCGAACGATGAACCGGCCCCTGAGCGACAGAACAACATGCGGGGTAAAGGATGATCTGGCCCTTGCTACCAATGTACTCCTTGTGAGCTTATGTGGATAGGCGGAGCGGCAGTGACGCCTCTCGGGCTAACCCATTGATTGCTCTAGAGGAGGTGTTGCGCGATTGCATATGCCCATTGGCCAAAGAACCTGGACATCGCGGGAATAAAGGCCCCCCGTGGGGAATCTACGTGTTTGTTCCGCGCAAGTGGAATGCGGCACCAGGTGCGGGGGTGCCGCTGCCACAGGCAAAGCGGCTTCGGTTGCGGCTCGCCTCGGGGGCTTCTATCGCCCCTTCAAGCCCTTGCACGCCATCTGCGCACCGTAGCCGCGAGCCGAGAGACCGTCGCATTCCCGCGATGGGGAAGGGAGAGAAGATCAGCACACGGCGAGGCGGCGCCTCGCTGTTCGCCGTTTGAGCTGATGTATTGGGCTGCTTCTTTATTGGATTTTTTATTGGGCTACTGCGTTGGTGGAGCCGAGGGGGATCGAACCCCTGACCTCGTGAATGCCATTCACGCGCTCTCCCAACTGAGCTACGGCCCCAACTCCCAACGTCGTGCCCGGCCGTGGCGGTGGCCGGGGCCCGCCTAACTATGACGTCGCGCACGATTGTGCAAGCGGCGCACCCCCACCAGCCGCGCGTGCGCGTTTGCAGCGAGCGGCCGGGATGGCGCGTTCGTCCCTCCCGACCCTCCCAGCGACCCTCACTGCGGCTCGTCGGGTTCGGCGACCGGACCGCCGATGATGTTCGACATGTCCGAGCCGTCTTCCTCCTCCTCTTCCAGGAACGTCTCGTCGTCCTCGGCGGCCGCCGGCTCGGCATCCTCTTCCACGTCGGCGAGCGCCTCGTCGCCTTCCGCCTCTGGAGCGTCGGGGGGCTTGACGCCTTCGACCGGATAGGCGGGCTTTTTGACACCCACGCGCGGCTTCTTTTCCGCCGTCATGGGTGAGCTGGCGGCCATCGCCGGTGAAGCCGCCGCCAGCACGTACTCCGTGCTGCAGATCGGGCAGACGATGGGGTCGCGATTGAGATCGTAAAACCGGGAGCCACACTCCGGGTTCTGGCAGGTACGTTTGGTGCCACGGTCGGCCTTGGTAGCCATTGGGCCTCCTCAGGGTGCAGGATTTGCCCGCTCCTTGCCACGCTCCCGAGGGGCTGTCAAAAGCAAATCGGGTCGCGCGCGCATCCCCCGGGGAGCGGCGCGGGGAGCCTTGTTGACAGCCGCTGGACCCGCTGCTCTATGGCCTTGAGCGGTGCGCTTGAGGGGGCGCCGCGATGCCATTCGGGCAAGCAGAGGCCCAGTTCCGGCCGTGTCGCACACCGTTTCCGCGCCGCTTTCCTGCGGCAAGCCGAGCGACCCGCTGTCCGGGCGTGTCCGCGTGCCCGGGGACAAGTCGATCTCGCACCGGGCGCTGATGCTCGGTGCCCTCGCCACGGGCCGGACGCACATCCTCGGGTTGCTCGAGGGCGAGGATGTGCTCAACACGGTCAAGGCACTGCAGATGATGGGTTGTCCCATCACCAAACAGGGCGGGGCCTGGGAGATCTTGGGTCGTGGCGTCGGAGGTCTCGCTCAGCCACCGGGCGATATTGATTTTGGCAACTCCGGCACCGGCGTGCGGTTGATGATGGGAGTGATCGCCGGTCACCCGATGACCGTACGCCTGCTCGGCGATGCCTCGCTCTCGCGCCGGCCGATGGGCCGGGTGCTCGATCCGCTCGCGCTCATGGGCCTGGAAGTGGTCGACGCGCGGCGGACGCTGCCGCTCACGCTGCGCGGAAGCAGCGACCTGATACCCATCGAGTACCCGCTGCCGGTTGCCTCGGCGCAAGTCAAGTCGGCCGTGCTTCTTGCCGGGCTGCACGCAGCGGGCTCGACCAGCGTCATCGAGCGCGAAGCGACACGCGACCACACCGAACGCATGCTGCGCTTTTTCGGGGCCGAGATCGGCGTTAGCCCGACGCCGGATGGTCGCCGCATCACCGTCGCCGGCGATGCCGAACTCGAGGGTCGAACCGTTCGCGTGCCCGGCGACCCCAGCTCGGCCGCCTTTCTCGCCGGCGCTGCACTGATTGTTCCAGGCTCGCAGGTGACGATCGGTTCGGTGCTGGTCAATCCAACCCGCACCGGGTTCTATCGTACGCTGCGCGACATGGGGGCCGACATCACCTTTAGCGACGAGCGCGAGGACAACGGCGAGCCCGTGGCCGACATCACCGTGCGCTACTCCCCTCTCTCGGGAGTGCAGGTGCCGCGCGAGCGCGTGCCAAGCATGGTCGACGAATATCCAATGCTTGCCTGTGTTGCCGCCTTCGCCTCCGGAGAGACGCGCATGGAAGGGCTGGGCGAGCTCAGGGTAAAGGAGAGTGATCGCCTTGCGGCCACGGCCGCGGGGTTGCAGAGCAATGGGGTTTGCGCGGAGGTTGACGGCGACTGCCTGCTGGTCGCCGGCTCGGGTAGGCGCGTAGCGGGCGGCGGCCGGGTGGCAACGCAGCTCGATCATCGCATCGCCATGGCCTTCCTCACGCTTGGGCTTGGGACGGACGAGCCCGTTAGCATCGATGATGCCGCGCCGATCGCAACCAGCTTCCCGCAATTCCGCGGGATGATGGAGGGTCTCGGCGCAGTGTTCAGCGACAGGGAGCCGGGCCGGCGATGATCATTGCCATCGATGGTCCGGCGGCATCGGGCAAGGGCACCCTTGCCGTGCGGATTGCCGCCCACTTCGGCCTGCACCATCTGGATACGGGTTTGCTCTATCGGGCGGTCGCCCGTGACGTCAAACGTCGCGGTGAGCCGCTCGAGGACGCCGCCGCGGCCGCCGCGGCCGCGCGAGATATCGATCCTTCCACCCTCGATGATCCGCTGCTGCGGGGCCCGGGAGCGGGCGAGGCAGCTTCGATCGTTGCCCGCGTTCCGGAGGTGCGGGAGGCGTTGCGCGAGATGCAGCGCGCGTTTGCGCGCCGATCGCCGGGCGCAGTGCTCGACGGCCGCGACATCGGGACCGTCGTGTGTCCGCACGCGGATGCCAAGATCTACGTCACGGCGAGCCCGGAGGTGCGCGCCGAGCGACGCTATCTCGAGCTCATGGCGCGGTGCGAAGGCGCAAGCTTTGCGCAGGTCCTGGAAGAGATCCGCCGCCGCGACGCGCGCGACGCCGGGCGCGCCGCCTCGCCGATGCTGCCCGCTGCCGATGCGTTCTTGCTGGATACCACCAATTTGGATATAGAAGCCGCATTCAATACCGCTGTCGACGTGATCCTGAGAAAGGTTGGCCAGCGCGGGCGCACACCATGAGGTGCCCGAATCCTGCTGGGACAGGGGATCCGCCGGCCGCACTCACACGATCCAAACAGGCAGGATCCGGGCTGGCGGGATCCGGGCGGGCAAGATCCAGCCAGGTAGGATCCAGCCGGGCCCGATCCAGGCAGGCGCGTCCCGTGGGCGGGTAAGCCAAGCGGGCCGGCGCCAGCGGGCCTCTGGATCTCAGGCCACAGCGACACACGTGAAGGAGCATGAATGAGCATTACCAGCGTTGAAGGCAAGGACCTCAACCCGACGCGCGACGACTTCGCCGCGCTACTCAACGAGACGCTCGGCAAGGACGACACCTTCGAGGGCAGCGTCATCAAGGGCAAGATCACGGCGATCGAGAAAGACCTTGCCGTGATCGACGTCGGTCTGAAGATGGAGGGGCGTGTTCCCCTGCGCGAGTTCTCACTTCCCGGTAAGCCAGCCGATCTCAAGGTCGGTGACACGGTCGAGGTCTATCTCGAGCGTATCGAGAACGCGCTCGGGGAGGCGGTGCTATCGCGCGAGAAGGCGCGGCGGGAGGAGAGCTGGACCCGGCTGGAGGAGAAGTTCAACAACAAGGAGCAAGTCGAAGGCGTGATCTTCAACAAGGTCAAGGGAGGCTTCACCGTTGACCTCGACGGCGCCGTAGCGTTCCTTCCTGGCAGCCAGGTTGACGTGCGTCCGGTGCGCGACATTGGACCGCTGATGCACTCGCCGCAGCCCTTCAAAATCCTGAAGATGGACCGCCGCAGGGGCAACATCGTCGTGTCCCGCCGCGAGATCCTGGAGGCGACGCGCGCCGAGCAACGCTCCGAGATCGTCGCCAAGCTGGCCGAGGGTCAGGTAATCGACGGCGTGGTCAAGAACATCACCGATTACGGAGCGTTCATCGATCTGGGCGGCATCGACGGCCTGCTGCACGTCACGGACATGGCGTGGCGCCGCGTCAATCATCCAAGTGAGATCGTCAATGTCGGCGATACCGTGAAGGTGCAGATAGTGCGCATCAACCCGGAAACGCAGCGCATCAGCCTGGGCATGAAGCAGCTGCAAGCCGATCCTTGGTCCGGGATCGAACTCAAGTATCCGGTGGGCGGCCGCTTCAGGGGCACGGTCACGAACATTGCCGATTACGGCGCGTTCGTCGAGCTGGAACCCGGCGTCGAGGGCTTGATTCACGTTTCCGAAATGAGCTGGACCAAGAAGAACATCCACCCGGGCAAAATCGTGTCCACCAGCCAGCAGGTCGAGGTGCAGATCCTCGAGGTCGATCCGCTGAAACGACGCATCTCGCTCGGTCTGAAGCAGACCCAGGACAATCCCTGGGAAGTGTTCCTGGCGGCCCATCCCAAGGGCTCGGTGGTCGAAGGTCCAATTCGCAACATCACGGAGTTCGGCCTGTTCGTCGGGCTCGATGGCGGTGTCGATGGCATGGTGCACCTCTCCGATCTCGATTGGAACAGATCGGGCGATGAGGTCATCAAGGACTACAAGAAGGGCGACATCGTCAAAGCCGTGGTGCTCGACGTCGACGGGCAGAAGGAGCGCATTAGCCTGGGGATCAAGCAGGTTGGCGGCGATCCGCTGGAAACCGTGGGCAAGCTGAGGAAAGGCAGTCAGGTCACCTGCGAGGTGCTGGCCGTTCAGGACAGCGGCATCGAGGTGAAGCTCGCCGATACCGACATCACTACCTTCATCAAGCGCTCTGATCTGTCGCGTGACCGCTCCGAGCAGCGGCCGGAGCGCTTCAACGTCGGCGACAAGGTCGATGCAGCCGTCACCAACATCGACAAGAACAGCCGCCGCGTCACGGTGTCGATCAAGGCCCTCGAGATCGCCGAGGAGAAGCAGGCCGTGGCGCAGTACGGGTCCTCCGACAGCGGCGCTTCGCTCGGCGACATCTTCAAGGCGGCCATCAAGAAGAAGGAGGGCGCCGAGGAGAAGAAGGACGATGCGGACGGCTCGTCGTGAGGCGGGCCCTAGGCATCTGGGTGGCATGATGGTCGCACGCGCCGCGTTGCGGCCGCCATGGCGCGCAACGGGTGCATGAGAGCGCGAGGTTTCCAGCTTCCATGGCAATGGAGACGGAATCGGTCCTGGAGCGGCGCCATCTGCGCCGCCGGCTGGGGCTTTGGCGCGGGCTTGCGCTGCTCGCTGGCCTCTTCGCCCTCGGCCTGCTCTTGCTTTCCGCGGGTGACGGTGCCGGCTGGACCGAGGGTCGGCACATCGCGCGCGTCAGTATCGAGGGCCTGATCACCGAGGATCGCGACCAGCTGCGGCTGCTGCAGCGAATCGCCAAGAGCAAACAGGTCGCCGGCGTCATTCTGTTCATCAACAGCCCCGGCGGCACGACGTCTGGCGGGGAGGCGCTGTTTGAGGCGATTCGTGACCTTGCCAAGGCCAAGCCGGTCGTTGCCCAGTTCGGCACGATTGCGACGTCGGCGGCCTACATCGCCGGGCTGGCGAGCGACCAGATTGTTGCACGCGGGAATACCATAACCGGTTCGGTCGGCGTCATCTTCCAATGGGCGGAGGTATCGCAGCTGCTGGACAAGCTGGGCGTGAAGATGAATGAGATCAAGAGTGGCCCGCTCAAGGCCAATCCGTCACCGTTCCAGCCGCTCGACGAGGCGGGCCGAGCCGTAGCCGAGGAGATGGTCGCCGAATCCAAGCGCTGGTTCGTCAGCCTGGTCGCCAGCCGTCGGGGGATCGATACGGCGGCGATCCCTGGCCTCGAACAGGGGCGCGTGTTCTCGGGGCGCGAGGCGCTTGCCAACAGGCTCGTCGATCGCATCGGCGGTGAGGCGGAAGCCGTCAAATACCTCGAAGAGAAGCGCAACGTGCCCAAGGACCTCAACATCGTCGAGTGGAAGCCAAAGCGCGAGAGCGATTGGAGCGTCTTGCACGTGCTGACGCAGGCGATGGCTGGGCTTGTCGGTGTACGCGGGGACCTGAGCGCCGTGCTCGCCGCCGATCAGACGCTTGGCAGATTGCGCCTTGACGGGCTGGTATCGGTTTGGCAGGGTTCAGAAAGATAAGCAATGACAAGGGCTTTGCACGGCTGGGAGGGCATAGCCATGATCAAGTCCGAGCTCATTCAGAAGATCGCCGCGGGCAATCAGCATCTTTACCATCGCGACATTGAGCGCATCGTCAACGTCGTGTTCAACGAGATTGTCGAGGCACTGGCACGTGGCGACCGAGTCGAGCTGCGGGGGTTCGGGGCGTTCACCGTCAAGCACCGCGCCCCGCGCATCGGACGCAATCCGCGAACGGGGGCGGCCGTCTCGGTCGCCGAGAAGTTCGTTCCCTTCTTCAAAACCGGCAAGGACCTGCGTGAGCGCCTGAACACCAACGGCGCGTGAGGCGGCACGGCAGGACACCCCCAAACGCCAGCTCAGGACCGGTCGGCAAGATGTTGCGTCGCGCGCTCGCGTTTGCCGTGGTGCTGCCGGCCTTCGTCTTCTGCATAACCCTGGCCGTGATCAACGACCACGCCGTTCGCTTGGTGCTCGACCCCTTCCGCCCCGATCGCCCGGTGCTGTCGCTGGTTTTGCCCTTTTACACCTATCTGATCGGCGCGCTCATCATCGGCATTCTCATCGGCGGCGCCGCCGTGTGGCGAACCCAGGCGCCCTGGCGGCGCGCGGCGCGGCGGCGTGCGGGGGAGGCACAGCGCTGGCGGGCGGAGGCGGAGCGGCTGCAACAGGTGCAGGGCGAACACCCCCCTCGGCTTGCTGCACACGGGCATTAGAGGGCACCGGGCACTACCGCACGGCGCATTTGAGGCAGGGGCACCTACCGGCGCACCTTCCTGGGGCGACTTGGTGCGCCCCGGCGGGCGGCCGCCAGCGCGCGCTCTCGCCTGCGTTTAGCCGCCGATCGCCAGCTGGGTGGACAGGGTGTCCGCAGCCGCTTATTGGTCAGCCACGGCGAGGTGGCGATGACCGTCACGGTCAAGATCTGCGGGCTCGGCAAGGTGGCATCCCTCGATGCCGCTCTGGCCGGGGGTGCCGATTTTGTCGGGCTCGTGTTCTTCCCCCCAAGCCCGCGCAACGTCACCCCGGCGCAGGCGCAGGTGCTGGCAGAGCGCGCGCGTGGGCGGGCGAAAATTGTCGCTCTCCTGGTCGATCCCGGCGATGCGGACGTCGCCACGGCCGTCGCCGCGGCAGCGCCCGATCTGCTCCAGCTGCACGGCGCCGAGACGCCCGAGCGCGTGGCAGAGATCCGCCGCCGCTGGGCGCTTCCGGTGATCAAGGCCATCCCCGTGCAGACCCGCGGCGACGTCGCCCGGGCGCAAGGCTATGCCGGGGTGGCGGACTTGCTGCTGTTCGATGCCCGCGCCCCCTCCGACAGCACCCGTCCCGGCGGCAACGGCGCGCCGTTCGACTGGCAAGCCTTGGCCGGTATGAAACGCGCACCCTTCGTGCTGTCCGGCGGCCTGACGCCCGACAACGTCGCCGCGGCGATCCGCCTTACCGGTGCGACGATGGTCGATGTGTCATCGGGCGTGGAACGCCGTCCGGGTGAGAAGGATTGCGAACTGATCCGTCGCTTTATTCGGGCGGCAAAGAGCGTATAAACGCTCGCCCGAGGGCGCGTGAGGCTCGGGGCACCCCGCAATTCTGCAGCGGCGACGTGCTGGCAAGGATAACATGGCGCTGACGAGGATCGGTAATGGCGGTCGAGACGCAGATCGGCGAGGCAAGGCGCAATAGCTACCGCGCCGGTCCGAACGAGCAGGGTTTCTTTGGGGTTTTCGGCGGCCGCTACGTCGCCGAGACGCTGATGCCGTTGATCCTCGAGCTGCAGCGCGCCTACGCGGACGCACGCAACGATCAGACCTTCCAACGCGAGCTGGCCGAGCTGAACGCCAACTATGGCGGGCGGCCGAGCCCGCTGTATTTCGCCGAGCGCCTGACGCGCCACCTCGGCGGCGCCAAGATCTACTTCAAGCGCGACGAGCTCAATCACACCGGCAGCCACAAGATCAACAATTGCCTCGGCCAGATCCAGCTCGCACGGCGCATGGGTAAGACGCGCATCATCGCCGAGACCGGCGCCGGTCAGCACGGGGTCGCGGTCGCCACGGTATGCGCCCGCTTCGGGTTGCGCTGCGAAATCTTCATGGGCGCCGTCGACGTCGCCCGCCAAAAGCCGAATGTGTTTCGCATGAAGCTGCTGGGTGCGCGTGTGAACGCCGTGAATTCGGGTGCGCGAACGCTGAAAGACGCCATGAATGAGGCGTTGCGCGACTGGGTCGGCAACGTGCACGACACCTACTATCTGATCGGCACCGCGGCAGGTCCACATCCCTATCCGTCCATGGTGCGCGACTTCCAGTCGGTGATCGGCAACGAGGTGCGCGAACAGATGCTCGAGCGCGAGGGCCGCCTGCCCGACACCTTGGTGGCGTGCGTCGGCGGCGGCTCAAATGCCATCGGCCTGTTTCACCCCTTCCTCGATGAGGAGAGCGTCGCCATCTACGGGGTTGAGGCCGGCGG
>JBPYEF010000460.1:0-5238 GCA_051985875.1 Hyphomicrobiaceae bacterium | reverse complement strand
CCGGCATTTGCGACAAGGTGGGGGTGGACCCCGGGCGGTTGTTCGCGGGCATCGCCCAGCAGTCGGTCAAGGACAAGCTCAAGGCAAATACCGATGAGCTGATGGCGCGCGGTGGCTTCGGTTCGCCGACGATCTATCTTGACGGCGACGACATGTATTTCGGGAATGACCGCCTGCAGCTGGTGCGGGCCGCGCTCGAGGCGCGCGCATCACGCATCCGGTGATGCGCCTCACGTGCGGGACTTGCGGAAGCGAAGGGCATTCGACGCGTCCAGCACGCGCAGCGGCGGGTTTTCCTGTAGGGCAAACAGGCCGGTCTGCGCTTTTGCCGGCGCGCGTCCTATGACATGATTACCGGGAACAACTAAGGCTGCCGGGTCTCGCCCGAGGGAAGGCACCCGGGGAGGAGAAGACATGGAAGAACGTCGTACGTTGTCCCGCCGCAAGCTCCTGCACACTCTAGCCGGCACGGGCGTAATCGCCGCCGCCGATCTGCTGTGGTGGGATGCTCCGTTGATCGCTCCGCGCAGGGCTTGGGGCGCAGAGCCGGTGCGCTTCCAGTGGAGCGTTCCCGAACCGACGCGCATCGCCCTCATGAATTCCTTGGTTGAGCGTTTCAACCAGTCGCAGAAGGATTTCGTGGTGCAGATTGAATACGTGCCGCAGGCGCAGGCGCGCCAGAAGCTGATCAGCGCCATCAGCGCCGGCAGCCCACCCGACCTCTGCCAGGCGTGGGACAACTGGATTGGCCAGTTCCAGGGCATGGGCGCGGTCGAGGATATCACAGCACGCACCAAGGCCTGGCGGCACTATGGCGACGTGCAACCGACAGCGTGGCAGACCGTAAGCAGCGGCGACAAAATCATCTCGCTCCCAC
This sequence comes from Hyphomicrobiaceae bacterium, assembly GCA_051985875.1. Taxonomy (GTDB): domain Bacteria; phylum Pseudomonadota; class Alphaproteobacteria; order Rhizobiales; family Hyphomicrobiaceae; genus AWTP1-13. The sequence goes on along the minus strand of JBPYEF010000460.1, from coordinate 4,361 downwards.
TAGCCCTCACGCTCGATGGTATCTTCTACCGCACGGACCGCCTGAAGGAGCTCGGCCTCAAGGAGCCGACCCCGGATTGGACGTGGGACGAGTTCCTTGCCATGGCCGAGGCGTTCACCAAGCCCGACAAGAACCAATATGGCTACGGCATGCGCGGCGCCGGCACCTGGGCGGTCCTCTATCCGAGCGAGTTTGCCTATGCCAACGGCGCGACGGTGCTGAGCGACGGCAAGCTCGTGATCAACTCGAAGGAGGCGGTCGACGCACTGGCCTGGTATTTGGACCTGGCGCTCAAGCACAAGGTCACACCGCCGAGCGCGCCGACCGACGGTTTCGTCGAGATCGTCGAGACGTTCGGGCGCGGCGTCACCAGCATGTACCAGCACAACTCTGGCTCCATTGGCCAGCAGAAGAAGAACGTCGGCGCCGACAAGTTCGCCACCCTGCCGCTGCCCATCGGTCCGGCGAAAAAACGCGCGTCGTTCTATTTCTCCGAGACCCTCACGGCATTCCGGGGGGCGCGCAACAAGGAAGGCGCATGGCAGTTTATGAGCTTCATGCTCGATGACGAGCCGAGCCTGATGTACTGCAAGGCGCTCGGGCTCCTGCCGCCACGCTCATCGATCATCGCCAGACCCGAGTTTGCGCAGGATCCGGCACTCAGCGGTTTTGTCGCCTCCTTTCCGATCGGTATCGTCAGTCCATATCTCGCCTACCCCGGTTGGGGCGGCAAGATCGACTCCGACGGCGTGCCGCTGGTGCAGCAGGCGATCGTCGGAAAGATTTCGGCCAAGGACTGCCTCGACCGCTTTGCCGAAGTCTTGAAGAAGGAAATGACGTAGCATCGGGGAGAGGCATGGACGCCGTCGTCCTCGCAGGTCGGCGCGTGCGCCCGCTGCTCAGCTGGCGCACGCGCAAGCTCCTGGTCGGCTACTGCTACCTGGTGCCGGCCGCCGTGTGCATGCTCGCCACCGTCGTCGTGCCGATCGGCCTGGCGATCCGGATGAGCCTCTACAACGACGTGTTGTACAAGCCGCAAGACTACCGCTTCATCGGCCTTGGCAATTACCTGCGCCTGGTCGAGGACCCGGTGTTTTGGCTCACGCTCTACAATTCCGTGGTTTGGGTGTTTTCTTCCGTCGTGCTGCAGTTCCTTGCCGGCTTGGCCGCGGCGTTACTGCTGCACCAGAGCTTCAAGGGGCGCGCGTTGGTGCGCACGCTCACGCTGCTGCCTTGGATCATTCCGGGCGTGGTGGTCGGTTTGATATGGGAGTGGCTCTATCAGCCGAATTACGGCGTCATCAATGATCTGCTGCTGAGGGCCGGGTTGATGCACGATCGGGTCGCGTGGCTGTCGTCCCCGGACCTTGCCATGCTGGCGGTCGTGTTCACGAATGTCTGGCGAGGCATACCGTTCTTCGCGATTATGCTGCTCGCGGGGCTGCAGGCGATACCGGACGAACTCTACGAGGCGGCCCATGTCGACGGCGCCGGCATGCTCGGCCGCTTCTGGCACATTACCTTGCCGTTGCTGCGGCCAATCATCGTCGTCGCTACGGCGACGCGCATCATCTGGACGTTCAACTACGCTGACTTGATTTTCGTGATGACCGGCGGCGGGCCGGCAAATGCCACGCAAATCACTTCGACCTACACGTTGATGCAGGCCTACGCCAACCTCGACTTCGGCTATGCGGGTGCGCTTTCGGTCGTCCTGCTGCTCGTCATGCTCGCGTTCACAGCCGCCTATTTGCGCATTAGCCGCGGCGTCGAGGAGACCGGATGACATCGCGTCGCGCCTCGGGAGACCTTGCCGAGCGGCTGCTCGGCGGTCCCGTTCTCTGGGCGGGCCTTGTGCTGCTTACCGCCTTCGCACTCGGCCCGTTCGTGTGGATGTTGCTGACGTCGTTGAAGAATCACGAGGAGCTCTACGCCACGCCGCTGCGCTACCTGCCGGAGCACCCCACGCTCGAAAACTACATCGACGCCTGGACCTCTCCGGTTACGCCGTTCAGTCGCTTCTTCCTGAACAGCCTGTGGGTGTGCTCGGTGACTATGGTCGCAACGACGCTCGTCTCCGTGCTTGCCGGCTATGCCATCGCCCGCTTCCGCTTCGCCGGGCGCGACGCCTTGCTGCTGGTCTTTCTTGCCACGCAGATGTTTCCGAGCGTGCTGCTCATAGCCCCATTGCTTACGCAGTGGCGCGCGCTCGGCCTGATCGATTCCTACCAGGCGCTGATCTACTCGAATTTCTCGTTCACGGTGCCGTTCACCGTGTGGATGATGGTCGGCTACTTCAGCTCTATTCCGCGCGACCTCGAAGAAAGTGCCATGATCGACGGCTGCAACCATTTCGGCGCGCTCTGTCGCGTGGTGCTGCCGCTGGCGGCTCCGGGCATCGCGGCAACGGCGATCTTCGCCTTCGTCGTGTCGTGGAGCGAGCTGTTGTTCGCCATCTCATTTACCACGCGCACGGATATGCGGACGCTGTCCGCCGGCCTGCTGTACATGGTCGGCCAATACGAGGTGCAGTGGGGTCCGCTCTCGGCCGGCGTCATTGTCAGCACCGTACCGGTAGCAGTGCTGTTCACGTTTCTACAGCGGCATCTGATTCATGGCCTGACCGCCGGGGCAGTCAAGGGATGAGCACGCTTGCGACTGCGCGGCGGGGCAAGCAGCGGCGAGAAGAGCGCGCCGGGAACCCGCGGTGCGAATGATCCCTGCATCGCCGGCACCTTGAGAACGAGCTTTGCGCGCCGCGACAGCGCGTTACCACCTGCGCCGCTCGCTCCCCGATGCCGCGCCCGGACGGCCCATGGTGTTGAGTGAAGCAACAGGGAGCACCGCGTACGTGGCCCCGGATCATACGGCGTGAACAGATGTTTACGTACGCGTACACGCAGGCAGCACGGCTGCCAGGTCACTCTTGACCTGGCAATAACTTCAGCTCTTGCGCCAGAATTGCCGTTTCCTCCTTCAGTCTGGCCATGACCGCCTGCAGCGGAATTGCAAAGTCGCTGATGCGTTTAGCTTGCTCTGCCTGAAGCTCGCTGTCCGGCGGAGCTGGCGGTCCGACTTCACGAAGCGCCGAAACAGCCTTGCGCTCTTCATCGGTGAGTTCTTGATAATTTCCGAGCGAAAGGTACGCCCTTCTCAGGAATCGCCGCTCATCGGCCCCTTCGATGGTCTTGATGCAGAGCTGCAAGACGGACTTGATGACGTCTTTTGGGTGCGCAAGCTCGGTTGCGTCCCGGATAAACGGCTCAGCGGGTTCACCGAGGGTCGCGACGAACTTCTGAAGCACGTCGCGCGCGTCGTACTCGGCTGTGCTCATGCAATGAGCCCCCTGCTACTTCGCAATGTGTTCCTCCCAGTCAGAAATGGTGCCCAACACGCACCGCTCTTGCTCCGCAAGCGCGAGCCCGCTCCAGGCGTTCGCTGCGCATTGGGCCCTCCCGCGACATCCCAATACGCCACGTTGCACAGGGCATACGCGCACTACGTGAATTCCGCCCCGTATTTTCGTGTGAGGATTGCGCAGCGCGGAGCGTGGACCTCCTTTGGATCCCGATCCCCGCATGTCAAAAATCTCAAGCGCAAGGCCCCCCGTTAACCAAACTGATGCGTCCTTGTGGCGAGAACTTGGCGCCTAGCGTCGCAGACCTGACACGGCAATGCCTGGGGTATGCGCCAACGCATATGACCGGGGGCAACCGCGCGAAGCTCGGGGGCAAGACGGGGCTCTACCGGAAGGAGAATATGCGCCGCTCTGTTGCCGCGGTTTCAATCCGGCTGCCGCCTGGTCGGGGCATCCCCTCGCGGCGGCGCGCCGCGCATTGTCTGAAACTTGTCACGGCAAGCGCCAGCTTGGCCGTGCCGCGCGCGCCGTCAATGCGCCGCGATCGGTAACCCTAGGCTTCAGTTCTGATCGGCGCACTGGGTATCCGGTTGCGGCGACATCGCGCCTTCACAGTGCAATCGTGCCCTCGATGCACGTGACCGTATCGCCGCCAATCCAGATATCCCCACCCTCGCGCGCGACATGGACGCGCCCGGCGCGCGCGAGCGCCGTACCCTGGCTCGCTATATAGCGATCCGGAGCCAACCCAGCCGTAATCAGCCACTGTCCCAGTCCGGCGTTTAGGCTCCCCGTTACAGGATCCTCAGCGGCGCGGTTGGCGATGAACGCACGCACCTCGAAGTTCGCCTCCGAGCCATCGCGAGACGGCTCCCATGGGCCGATCACGCCGAGGGGTTGTCCCTCCAGCGCCGGGTAGTCTGGCCGAATGGCCAGCACCTCGGCACGCGTCGCCAGCAGCAAGGCGACCCAACCCGGTCCGTTGTCGACCCAATGCGAGGCC
>JBPYEF010000459.1:0-7739 GCA_051985875.1 Hyphomicrobiaceae bacterium | reverse complement strand
AGCTAAGGGCGAAGACGGGCCTGAACTCGCTGATGCTGCACTATCCGCCGTGGTACGGCACCGAAAAGGCGAAGGCTTCGCTTGCGCTGTTCGCCCGCGAAGTGATCCCGCGGCTGCGGTCGCGGGCAACGCCCTAGGCATCGGAAAACGCCAGGGAAACGCCAGGGAAACGCCAGGGAAACTCCAGGGCGCACTGGCGTGTGCGCCGGTGCATGCGCGCGCGCCCGCTAATCCTACGCGTCGTGGCGGAATGCTGCCGCCCGGTGCTTGGGCGGCTCGGGTGCGATCGTGACCGCGATCCGGATCTGCGGCAGCGTAACCGTCAGGAAGGCGCGCGGCCGGCTGGTGCCCAGGCTGCGCGCAACCAACTCCTGGGTCATGTCGTAACTTTTGGCCGCAATTTGGTAGGAGCGGCGTCGCCCCCTTCCGAGCCCAATCCGCCTTAGACCGAGAGGAAGTCGAAGGCCGACAGCGCGTGCGTGCGCACCACGTGCAGGAAATCCTCGATGTCGACGTGCTCGTCGAACGAACCCATGCCGTGCGGGTACGGCCCGTAGACACAGGCGGCAATATTGCGGTGGCGCCAGAGGCGCGCATCGGTACCACCCAGGCTGACGATTGGCTGTGGCCTGTGGCCGCGCAGCTCCTCGACGTTGTTTTGCACGATGCGGATCACCTCGCAGTCGGGATCAACCCATGAGGGCAGGTTGCAGTTGGTCTCCTTCACTGTGGCTTCGGGAAATGCCTCGATGATCCGCTCCACCTCGGCGAGCACGCGCTCGCGCGTCACCCCGAGGGGAATGCGGATATCGGCCTCGAATGTGGCGCGCGAGGGCACCATGTTCACCTTCACGCCGCCCTTGATCGTGCCGATATTGAGGGTAACCCTGTCGATGATGTCGCCGGCGCCCGGGCCCATGGCGCGATCCATGGCTGCACGCCCCGCGTCGATGGCGCGGCGGATGTTGTCGGAGAGCTGTGGCTTGATCTCGCCGAGCTTCTCCAGCTCGCCGGCGACGGCCATCGCTATTTTTGTCGCGCTCTTGCTGGCATGCGTATAGGCGCCGTGCGCACCGGCAGTGTTGACGGTGATCTCGAGCCAGAGCGGTCCCTTCTCGCCGAAGCGGACGCTCCAGGGGCTCGACGGCTCGCCGTTGAGCAGCGCATCGCCGTGCACTTCCGGGTGATGCTCCATCAAGTAGCGGGCGCCATAGGGCCCGAAGGTCTCCTCGTCGGAGACAGCAGTGAGCGTCAGCTGGCCGTGGAGCTGCTCCTTGAGCCGATGCAGGTAGGCATAGGTGAAAATCGAAGCCGTCGTTCCGGCCTTCATGTCCGCGGCCCCGCGCCCGTAGATCTTGCCGTCGACGATCTCGCCGCCCCAGGGATCCTTGGTCCAGCCGGCGCCATCATCGGCGACGGGAAACACGTCGATGTGGCCGTTGAGCACGAGATGCCGTCCTGCACCCCCGCAGCCGAAGTTGGCGACGATGTTCGGCATCTCCGGATGCGGGGAGATGATGCGGTAGGCGAGGTCGTGGCGATCGAGAAAGGTGGTGATGAACTTCGCCGCGCTGCGCGTGTCGCCGGGTGGGTTCGGGGTCTTGTGGCGGATGAACGCCTGCAGGAAACCGACGAGCTCGTCGCGGTCGCGATCGATCCACTGCAAAAGCTGCTGGCGTCCCGTGCTCATGCACATCTCCTCGGCTCGGTGCCCGGCCTGCGCCGGCGAAGCGCGAGGAAGGTTGACACCAGGTTTGCCTTGGTCTCGGATCGCCGATGCTAGCCGAGTGTGCACTATCCGCCATTCCTGCCGGACTGCAAGCATGGTCGGAGAAGGTTTGCTGCGGCACGCGTGTGGAGTCCTGCGGCAATGCAGCCACTTCCGAGGTCGCGCTGCAGCTTGCCGAGGGCGGCCTCAGCACGTTGCGGGCGGCCAATGAGCCCGGCTGGCGCGCCTCGGGACGCAACGGAGGGCAGATCATACCCGGCCTGAAGCTCGATCCGTCGCAGCTGCGCGCCATGTACGGCAGCGAGCGGGGTCGCAGGCTGAGCGAGCGCTCGGGCGCGAGGCAAACGGCGTGCGAAGCATGGGGAGGGAGCGATGTCACAGTTCGATCCGATTGCCACGTCGACGATCCGCTTGGCGGACAACCTCGAGCCGGTGTTCGTGCACCCGGCACAGGTAGACGTGGCCAGGCGCAAACTTGCCGAGCATCTGTCGCGTCGCAAGAAGCGTCCCAACTTTCTGATCTTCATGATGGACGACGTTGGCTGGGGCGATTTCGGGTGCTATGGCGGCGGCGTCGCCGTCGGGGCGCCGACGCCGAACTTCGACAGGCTGGCGCGCAACGGGCTACAGCTCACCTCCTGCTATTCTGAGCCGAGCTGCTCGCCGTCGCGTGCAACGCTGCTGACCGGCCGAGTGCCGAACCGCCACGGGCTACACAGGCCGCCCATGTACGGCGAGCCGGGGGGACTGCACGGGGAAGCGACCGTCGCTCAGCTGCTGTCCGACGCGGGATACGTGACGCAAGCGGTCGGCAAGTGGCATCTCGGCGAGAACGTCGAGTCGCAGGCGCAGAACGTGGGCTTCGACGACTTCTATGGCTTCCTGTCGGTCTCCGACATGTATTCGGAATGGCGCGACGCACAGTTCTTCCCGGAGATCGTCTACTCGAACGCCCGCAGCGCGTGGATCCGGAACATGCCGTTCAACAAGTGCTTCGTACATGCCAAAAAGGGCGGCGCGAGCGAGAACGTCGAAGAAGTGACGATCCCGGTTCTGTCGCAGCTCGACGAGAAATGGTGCCGCTACTCGATCGCATTCATCGAGCGCATGGCCGCGGGCGATCGCCCGTGGTTTCTCTATCATTGCACGCGCGGGGCGCATTTCGACAACTACCCTCACGAGGACTTCCTCGGCAAGTCGCCGGCGCGCCATCCCTACAAGGACACGCTCTTGGAGCTGGACGCGATCATGGGCCGCCTGCTTGCAACCTTGCACGCGACGGGCCAGCTCGAGGATACGCTGATCTTCGTTACATCCGACAACGGACCGCACCTGGAAACCTGGCCCGACTCGGCGTTCACGCCGTTTCGCTGTGCCAAAGGTTCGACCTGGGAGGGCGGCGTGCGCGTCCCAGGCCTGCTGTCGTGGCCCGGCATGATCGACGCCGAGCAACAGAGCGATGGGCTGTTCGATCTCAACGACGTGCTGCCGACGCTGTTGGCGGTGGCCGGCGAGACGGCGCGCCTTCCCGGCGACCGCTACATCGATGGGGTCGATCAGAGTTCGTTCCTCTTGGCGCCGTGTGGGTTGTCTAACCGCAAATACCACTACTATTGGCTGACGACGCATTTCTCGGGGTTGCGCTGCGGCGAGTACAAGATGGTCCTGACGGCGGCGAGCGATGACGACCGCGGGTCGGCGGGTCCCGGCGGGTTTACGGGCGTGCTGCAGCGGTTTGCCTACGCGCGCCTCTATAATCTCTATCTCGACCCGAAGGAGCAGCACAATTACATGACGCGCAAACTCGCCTATGTGGAAGCCTTTCAGCTCGGCATCCGCGCGCACTTGGCGACCTTCAAGCGCTATGCGCCAAAGCGGGTGATGGGGCTGAAGGTAGAGGACCGGCGCCAGTCGTGAGGCGTTGGCCGACTGCGGGTCGCACACGGGCAATGCCGGGAAACAGGATGGTCTTCGCCGCCGAGGCAATAGGCGATGGGAGAGGAAACGGCTGGCCGATGGCGTCACACGACCTTGCAAGATCATGCGTCGGCGATGCGCGACGTCGGCGCCGACGGCAGCGGTATCGCCGGTCGAGCGAAGTCGCCACCTGCCGCGAGCGCGTCATCTGCGACGAGGCCGCCGCCATGGTCGCCTGCGGGCTCGTCGCCCCCGGACCGCTGCGGCGCTGCGAGCTACAGAATTGGCGCGCGCGCAATGTCGTCATCGCCGACGCCCGGGGTGGCCGCGTCGCACGCTCACGCCGAGAGCGCGGCAAGACCGCAAGCTCTGAGCCGCTGACCACCGCGCCGCGCGGGCACGGCGCAGAACAAGCCCCACCAGCACGCGGTTGGCCGTCATGACCCGTCAGCCGCTTCCGCCGAGCCTCTATGCCGACACGGCGCTGCCGGCGATCCCAACCCCGCCGCTCGACGGCGACCGGCGGGTGTCCGTCGCCGTGATCGGCGCGGGGTTCACCGGGCTGTCCAGCGCGCTGCACCTGGCGGAACAGGGCGTCGATGTCACCGTGCTCGAGGCACACGAGCCCGGGTGGGGCGCATCGGGACGCAACGGAGGCCAGGTAAATCCCGGTCTCAAGCACGACCCCGACGATGTGGAGGCGCGGTTTGGCGCCGATCTCGGTCGGCGCATGATCGCTCTGTCGTGGAACGCGCCCAAGGTCGTGTTCGACCTGGTCACCAGGCATCAGATCAGCTGTGAGGCGAGCCAGTCGGGCACCGTCCGGGCGGCGTATACCGAAGGCGGCGCAGCAGAGGTGCGACGCGGTTTCGAGCAGGGAGCCCGGCGCGGCATGCCGGTCGAGCTTTTGGAACGGCAGCGCATCAACGCAGCGACCGGAACCGAGCGCTATCTGTGCGCGCTGCTCGATCGGCGTGGTGGCCACCTCAACCCGCTGGCCTTCGCCCGCGGCTTGACACGCGCTGCGGTTCAGGCCGGCGCCAAGGTCCACGGGGCAACGCCGGTTACAAAGGTGCACCGCGACGGGTCCACGTGGAGCATCGCGACGCCAAGCGGCAGGGTACGTGCGGACATGCTGGTGTTGGCGACCAACGGCTACACCGACGGGCTTTGGCCCAAGCTGCGCCGGAGCATCGTCCCTGTGTACAGCGGCATTGTTGCCACCGAGCCGATTCCCGCTGAGATCGCGCGCGCGGTGTTTCCCTTGCGCGCGTCGCTCTACGAGCTCGGCAAGGTCACGGTCTACTATCGCCTCGATGCCGGCAACCGCGTGCTGATGGGTGGCCGATGCCGGCAGCGCGCCGTAGCGCATCCCGACGAGATGCGCTTTCTGATGCGCTACACGCATCGGCTGTGGCCGCAGCTACGACCCTTCAGGTTCACCCATGGCTGGAACGGACAGCTTGCCGTGACCATGGATCACTACCCGCACATCCACGAACCGGCCGCCGGCGTGCTCGTTTGTCTCGGCTACAATGGACGGGGCGTGGCCATGAGCACAGCGATGGGTCCGGAGCTGGCGCGTCGCGTGCTCGGTGGAAAGGCCGCCGCGATCGACATGCCGATCACCGATCTGAAGCTCATTCCCTTCCAGGGTCTGTGGAGAAGCGCGGTCGCGGCCCGCATCACCTACGGCAGGATCCGCGACTACCTGCACATCTGATGCGAGGATGCGCGCGGCACGGAGCTCAGTCGACGGCGACGGGCTCGGGGGCACCGCCGCTGGCGCTCGGCCGGCGCAGCATCAGCAACAGCAGCGCCGTTGCCATGCTCACCAGCAACATCAGCTTGAAGTCGTTGGCGTAGGCGATGATCGCCGCCTGTCGTGTCACCTCGGCATTGAGCGCCGCCAATCCCGGCGTCGTCGCGCTGTTCCACAGCAGATACGCGCCTGCGGTCTGCAGGCTGCGGTTGAACGGCGTCACGCTCTCGGCAATGCGCGCGTGCATGATCTGGGTATACTGTGTCAGCAGAAACGACGAGATCGAGATGCCGAGCGCGCTGCCGACGTTGCGAACCAGGCTGAACAGGGCGGTGCCGTCGCCGCGGAGCTCGGCGGGCAGCGTGGCAAACGCCACCACCTGTAGCGGGATGAACACAAAGCCGAGCCCGATGCCCTGCATGAAAGTGGTGGACGCGAGCGACCATGCGTCCACGTCCGGCGTCCAGCCGATCATCCGCCACATCGAGTAGCAGATCAGCGCGATACCGCCGAGCATCAGCATGCGCGGGTCGACGCGCGTCGTCAGCCGGCCAGCGATCATCATGGCGAGCATCGTCCCGCCGCCGCGCGGCGCCATCAGCAGGCCGGTCGTGGTGATCGAGTACCCGCCGAGGTTCTGCAGATACGGAGGCAGCAGAGCCATGCTCGACAGCAGGATCATGCCGATCGCGAACATGATGAGAAAGCCCGCGGAGAAATTCATATCGAGGAAAATCTTGCGCGGGATAAACGTGTCCTTCGCGGTCAGAAGGTGCACCAGGAACAGGTACAGGCCGAGGCAGGCCAACACGAGCTCGAGGATGATCTCCGTCGACTGGAACCAGTCCTGCTGCTCGCCTCTGTCGAGCATCAGCTGCAGGCAAGCGAGCCCAAGGCTGAGCACCGCGAACCCGGTCCAGTCGAAGTTGCGCTCGGTCCGGCGCGCGGTCTCGCGCATCCGCAGGGTGAGGCCGACCGCGGCGACAATGCCGAATGGCACGTTGATCAGGAATACCCAGCGCCAGTCGTAGACATCGGTCAGGTAGCCGCCAAGCGTCGGCCCCAAGATCGGCCCGACCATCACGCCCATGCCCCAAACGGCCATCGCCGAGCCCCGTTGCTCTTGCGGGTAGAGGTCGAGCATTGTCGCCTGCGACAGCGGAACCAGGGCGGCGCCGAACATGCCCTGCAGCAGCCGGAAAGTGACGATCTCGCTCAAGGAACCGGCCATGCCGCACAGGGCAGAGGCCACCGTGAAGCCGACCACGGAGGCGATGAACAGGCGCTTGCGCCCGAAACGCGAAGCGAGGAAGCCGACCGGGGCCGTGAAGATCGCAGCCGCGACCACGTAGGACGTCAGCACCCACGTAATCTGGTCGGAGGTGGCCGCAAGGGAACCCTGCATGTACGGCAGGGCGACGTTGGCGATGGTGTTGTCGAGCGCCTGCATCAGCGTGGCGACCATGGCGCACAGCGTCACCACGGTGCGATCTGCCGACGCGGGCGGCGCTGTCGCAGGCATGCGCGCGATCACCACAACTCGGACAACGAGCGTCGATGCTGCGTGTCGATCGAGACGTAAGCACTCATGCCCGAACGCAACGCGGGATCTCCATCGCGCTGATCGACCCTAATGCGTACGGGAATGCGCTGTACCACCTTCACCCAATTGCCGCTGGAATTCTGCGCCGGCAGGATCGAAAACTCGGAGCCGCTCGCGGGAGAGATGCTCTGCACCGTGCCGGACCATTTGCGCGCGGGATAGGTGTCGACGGAAATATCGACGGGGTCGCCGGGCTTGACCCAGGTGAGGTCCGTTTCCTTGTAGTTGGCGTCGATCCACACATCATCGGTCGCGACCAGGGCGACCGCGCCGGTGTTGGTCAGCGCCGCAGTTGCCGCGACGAGATACACGCCTGGCTGCAGCTGATCGACCTGGGTGACGATGCCGTTGAACGGCGCGCGTACGACGGTGTGCGCCAGCTGGCGCTCGGCTTCCTCGAGCCGCGCCTTGGCCTGCAGGTAGGTCGGATGCTCGGTGACGACGAAGTCTGCGTCGCCGCCGAGCTTGGCCAGCATCACCTTCGCCTGCTCGCGCAGCGATTGCTGCTGCTTGTTGGCGGCGTCCAAGCCGCTACGCGCCTGATCGAAAACCTGCGCCGAGGTGACGCCGCGATTGATCAAATCCGCGGCGCGGTCGTAGCTCTTTTGAGCGAGCTCGAGCTGCGCCGCCTGGGCGCCCGCGTCGCTGAGCATGCGCTGGTAATCCTGCTTCATCGATTGCAGGTTGAGGGCGGTTTGAGCGAGCTGGGCCTTGGCTTCGTCGACCGC
>JBPYEF010000458.1:0-2762 GCA_051985875.1 Hyphomicrobiaceae bacterium | reverse complement strand
GCACGCCCACCGAGGACAACGCGCGCGTCATCCTCGAGCAGGCCGAACGGGTCTCGAAATTCCGCTGACAACGGTGATTGCGGGGCAAAGGGCATCCGCGCATTGGGGACCGCGTTTCTTCTGGCGCCCCCTGTGCGCGCCCATGTGGAAACTTACGCTCTGCGCCGCGCGGTTTGCCGTCGGCGGACCTTGCCCGGGCCTAGGATGCCGCGCGAACCTTCGGCACGTAGGCCTTGGACGTGAAATGCTCCTGATCTCCGGATGCAAACTTCACGCCGGCCTTCTTCACGGCATCGTCGCCGACCTTCTCCAGCGGCACGTAAAAGCGGTCGTCATCGCGCTTGTAGGTATCGTTGCTGACAGCATTGTAGCAGCACAGGAATGTCCAGCGGCGCCGATCCGAGCGGTTCTGATCGGAGCGGTGCAGCGTGTTGGCGTGGAAGATCACCGCATCCCCCGGCGCAAGGATGCATTCCACAAGCTCGTATTGCCTGAGTATATGGGGCATGCGTTCGGGGTCGGTGGTGTTCTGGCCGGGCGTCAGCTGCACGTGGTCGAGGCGCCCTAGGTGGTGTGAGCCCTTGAGCAGCTTGAGGCAGCCGTTCTCGGCATCCGTCCCATCGAGGGCGATCATAAAGCTCAGCATCTTCGGCTCGAGGCAGCCGTTGTAGTACCAGTACCCGTAATCCTGATGCCACTCCCAGGCGCCACCGACCTTGGGATCCTTGGCCGTCAATTTGGATTGGAAATGATAGACCGGCTCTCCGATCAGCGCCTCGGCCGTGTCGACCACACGCGGGGTGCGTGCGGCGAGGCCGTAGACGCTGTCGCCGGCGCGGTTCCAGAGGGAGATGCGGGTGGCGCCGCCTTCCTGATCGGCGCGCAACAGGGAGTGCGTGCGGATCGCGGGGTCTTCCTCCATTGCGCGGCGCAGGATGTCCGTCTCTTCCGCGTCGAACAGTTGGCGAATGAACACGAAGCCATCGCGATGATAGCGGGCGACCTCCTCGGGGCTCACGCGTGCGGGCATGGGGCTGTCTCCCCTGAGGGTGCGGCGATTGATCGGTATGCAACAGCAACCCTGCGGCAATTGCAATGCCACTGGGGTTGCGAGGGTAGTCGGAACGGCGCGGTGGCAATGTCGGCGTGGCTCGCCCTGTCAACCGACCGCGACGCGACGCCAGGACATACGGCTCATGTGGCAAAGAAGCGGTTGCGCGGCCGCGGCAGGCCGAGGTGGTCCCGGAGCGTCCGCCCCTGATACTCCCGCCGGAACAGGCCGCGGCGCTGCAGTTCCGGCACCACGCGGCCTACGAAATCCTCGAGCCCTTCGGGCAGATAGGGGAACATGAGATTGAAGCCGTCGCTGCCGCGTTCCGTCAGCCACTGCTCCATCTCGTCGGCGATCGACTGGGGCGTGCCGACGAACGCCATGCCACCGTATCCTCCGAGCCGCTGCGCGAGCTGGCGGACGGTCAACTTCTCCCGCCGCGCCAGATCGAGCACCCGTTCCCGCCCGCTTTTGCTGGCGTTGCTCTCGGGGATCTCCGGGAGCGGCCCGTCCGGGTCGAAGCGGGACGCATCGTGGCCGAGGGCAATCGAAAGGGAGGCGATGGCGTTGGCGTAGTTCACGAGCCCGTCGAGGCGAGCCCGCTTCTCCCGCGCTTCGGCGATGCTGTCGGCAACCACCACCAGCGCTCCGGGAAGGATCTTGATGTGCTCGGGGTTGCGCCCAGCCCGCTCCGCGCGCGCCTTGACGTCGGCGTAGAACCGTTGCGCATTGGCGAGGTTGGATCCCGCCGCAAACACCATCTCGGCCGTCTCGGCGGCGAGCTGGCGACCGGCGTCCGACGCGCCGGCCTGGACGATCACCGGCCAACCCTGCACGGGCCGGGCGATGTTGAGCGGCCCGCGCACGGAGAAGTATTTCCCTTGGTGATCGAGCACGTGCATCCTCTGCGGCTCGAAGTAGGTGCCGCTTTCCACATCGCGGATGAAAGCATCGTCGGCAAAGCTGTCCCACAGGCCCGTGACCACATCGTAGAACTCGCGCGCCCGGGCGTAGCGCTCGCCGTGCTCCATGTGGTCCTCGAGCCCGAAGTTCTTTGCCGCGTCCGGGTTCGAGGTGGTGACGATGTTCCATCCGGCGCGGCCGCCGCTGATGTGGTCGAGCGACGCAAATCGGCGCGCAATGTGGTAGGGCTCGTCGAACGTCGTCGAGCCGGTGGCGATCAGGCCGATGCGCTCGGTCGCCACCGCCAATGCCGAGAGCAAGGTGAACGGCTCGAACGACGTCACGGTGTGGCTGCGCTTCAGCGCCTCGATGGGCATGTTGAGCACGGCGAGATGGTCGGCCATGAAGAAGGCGTCGAACTTCCCGCGCTCCAAAGTCTGCGCAAACCGCCGCAGGTGCCCGAAATTGAAGTTGGCGTCGGGGTAGGCACGCGGATAGCGCCAGGCGCCCGTGTGGATGCTCACGGGGCGCATGAACGCGCCGAGGTGCAGCTGCCGCGATGTGCGCATGGGCCTCCGTCCAAATCGCCGCGATAGTCACCAATGGGCTAGCCGTTCGCCACCTCCTTGAACCGCCGCAACAGCGCGATCTGCTCGTCGAAGCTGTCGATGCGGAACATGGGGTAGAGCATCACCATATCAGCGCCGAGCCGACGCCAGCCGTCCGCCGCAGCCGCCCAGCGCTGCGGGTCAGGGCTGTCCACGCGCAGCCAACCCTCTATGCCGAACTTGGTGGGGTCGCGCCCGAG
>JBPYEF010000457.1:0-5513 GCA_051985875.1 Hyphomicrobiaceae bacterium | reverse complement strand
CCAGGCGGCCGCGCAGCATCGGCGCCACTTTCACCATGGCAAGCGGCGCTTCGCGTTGAACCGTCGCTTGGAAGGCGCCGATTTCCGCCGGTTTGAGATCGAGTACGAAATAGCTCGGGCTCTCGCGCGGCAGGCGACCGGTCAGCTCGGCGACGACACCGCGATCGACGAGTGCCACGGCGACGAGCAGCGATAGGCCGGCGCCAAGCGACAGCACCACAGAGCGGGTGAGCGCACCGGGTGCGCCGATATTGCCGAGGGCGAGGGCGAGCTCGGGGCGGCGGGGGCGGGGAATGCGTCGCGCCGCGCCCGCGATGGCACGCGCAAGCGCAGCGAAGGCGCCGAACGCGCCGAACACGCCGAGACAATAGTAGAGCGCGAGCAGGCGCGCCTCGGAGGTGAGGATTGCAAACGCCGTGAGCGCGAGTGCGGCGGCGAGCGTCAGCGCGATTATCTGCCAGCGCGGCAGCTCGCGCGCGGGAGCCACATCGTCGCGAAACAGCACCGCAGCGCGGACGTGCTCGGCACGACCGAGCGGCCAGAGTGTGAACAGCAGCGAGACCAGGACCCCGTAGGCCGAGCCGGTCAAAATACTGCGCGCACTGACACCGACGTCCGCTTGGATCGGCAGCGTGTCGCCGGCCAGCGCAACCAGGGCGAAGGGAAAAAGCAAGCCGAGCGCGATGCCGAGCGCAATGCCGATGCCGGCGACGAACACGACCTGTAGCAGGTGCACGGCGAAGACCACCCCGCTGGTTGCACCAAGGCTGCGGAAGGCGGCAATGGTCTTGCGCCGGCGATCGATATAGGTGGCGACCGCGTTGGCGATGCCGACGCCACCGACCAGCAGCGCGGTCAGGCCGACGAGGGTGAGGAATTGCCGCAGGCGTTCGAGCGTGCGCGACAGTTGCGGGGATGGATTGTGACGGTCGCGCACGGTGAAGCCTGCCTCGGGCATCGCCTCGTGCACGCGCTGGCGGAATGCGGCGATCGCCTGCTCGCTGTTCGCCCGCGAACGGTGTGCGAGGGTCACCGCATAGCGCCACGTCACCAGGCTCCCCGGTTCGATCAGCCCGGTGCGCTGCAAGGTGTCGAGCGAGACGAGCACGCGGGGGCCGACCGCGAAGCGCTCCGCGATCCTGTCGGGTTCGGCCTCGATCGTGGCCGCGATTTTAACGGCGGTGCGGCCGATCGACAGCTCGTCGCCGATCTTCAATTGCAGTCGCTCGAGCAGAATCGGATCGACCACTGCGCCTGCGTCGGCGCCGCGGATGCCATCATCGAGTGCGCGGCCGCCGGATAGCTGCACCTCGCCGAACAGCGGATAAGCGGCGTCGACACCCTTGAGCTCCACCAGCGCCTGTTCGCTGCCACCGGGACGGCGCGCAATGGCACGCATGGTCGCCGATTCGCTGACCCGGCCCTGGCCGGCCAGCCACGCGCGTGAGTCCGCATCGAGCGGCTGGTGCGGCCGGCTGAGGGTGACGTCGCCGCCGAGAATTATTTCGCCCTGGCGCTCGAAGCTCGATGTCAGCGCGTCGGCCAAGGCGCCGACGCCGGTAATCACCGCGACCCCCAGCGCCACGCAGGCGATGAACACGATAAACCCGCGCAGGCCATTGCGCTGCTCGCGCCAGGCAAGGGTGAGCGCCAGCGGCAATGCGCGCGGGCGCCGCCCGGCCGCCAGCTCGGAGACAGCGGTCATACCGCCGCCCGCTGTGCAGCGCCGATCTGGCCGTCGGCCATCGGCACCAGGCGAGCGCAGCGTCCGGCCAGCGTCAAGTCGTGGGTGACAAGCACCAGTGTCGCCTGGCGCCGGCGCTGCAGGCCGAACAGCAGCTCGATCGCCTGCTCGCCGCTTCGGCGGTCGAGATTGCCGGTCGGCTCGTCGGCAAGGATGATTGCCGGCCTCGGGCTCAACGCCCGGGCAATGGCGACGCGCTGCTGCTCACCGCCCGACAGCTGCGCGGGGAAGTGATCGGCGCGCTGTGCGAGGCCGACCTCCGCGAGCAATGCGGCGGCCGCCTCGAAGGCGTCTTCCCGGCCGGCGAACTCCAACGGCAAGGCGACATTCTCGAGCGCGGTCATGGTCGGAACGAGGTGGAACGACTGGAAGACGATGCCGATCGTGCTGCCGCGGACCCGCGCCAGCCGGTCCTCCGAGAGCGCCGTGAAATCGTGGCCGGCGACGCGTACCGCGCCGCGCGTCGCCCTTTCGAGCCCGGCGATGATCATCAGCAGCGATGTCTTGCCGCAGCCGCTCGGCCCGACCACCGCCAGCGACTGGCCGGCGGCGACGCTGAGTGTGACGCCGCGCAGGATGTCCACAGGTCCCGCGCGACTGGTCAAGGTCAGGGACACATCGTCGAGGGCAATGACAGAATTGGCCACGAGTGCGCCGAGCTCCCGCCCGAGGCCTTGCCTCGAGCCGTGCGAGTTTCTACGTCAACAACCACGTTCGGGTAGGTAGAGCAGGATCGACAGGCAATGCGCAACGTGCCACCGAGGGCGTCGACCGCCAACATGGTGCTTCTCCTTCTCCTCTGCAATTGCCTGATCGCCACGCCGGTGGGTCCCGCCGGCGCCGCCCCCCAGGCGCGGCCGCTGCGCATCGTCGTGCTCGGCGACAGCCTGGTGGCGGGCTTCGGGCTCAAACCCTCGCAGGCCTTCCCGGCCCAGCTCGAGCGGGCGCTCACGGCTCGTGGCTATGCCGTGGAGGTGATCAATGCAGGCGTTTCCGGCGACACGACGGCCGGCGGACTGGAGCGCGTTGCCTGGGCGGTGCCTGAGGGCACCGACGCGGTCATCCTCGAGCTCGGTGCCAACGATGCGCTGCGTGGGCTCGATCCGCAGCGCGCCAAGGCCAACCTCGACCGCATCATTGCGATGCTCAAGGCGCGCGGCGCACGGGTGCTGCTCGCGGGCATGCTGGCGCCGCGCAATTTGGGTGCCGACTATGTGCGCGCCTTCGATGCGATCTATCCGGAGCTGGCCGCCAAGGATGGCGTGTTGCTCTATCCCTTCTTCCTCGAGGGCGTTGCCCTCGATGCCAAGCTCAACATCGGCGACGGCCTGCACCCCAACGACGCCGGCGTCAGCAAGATCACTCAGAACATCCTTCCATTGGTCGAGCGCCTGATCGAAAGTGTGGGCGAGCGCCAGGCGCAGCAATAGCCAACAAAGCGGCGAACGACGACGCAACCAGCCCCCCAGGCAACACCCAGGCAAACACCCAGGCAACACTCAGGCAAACATCCAGGCAAACTCCCACGCAACCCAAAGGCAACCGCCCAAGGCCATGCCACGGCTCTTCACCGGCCTCGAGATTCCGCGGCGCATACGCCAGCATCTGGCGCTCCTGCGTGCACCGCTGGCGCGCGCGCGGTGGATCGAGCCGGAGGACATGCACATCACGCTGCGCTTTGCCGGCGATATCGACGCGCGAACTGCCGACGCCTTCATGGACCAGCTTGGCGCCATTCGCGGCAAGTCCTGCGTAATCACCATCAGGGGAGTGGGCGCATTCGGTGGACGCGAGCCGCGCGTGCTGTGGGCCGGCGTCGAGGCGAGCGGCGACTTGGCGGCGCTGCATCGTGCCAACGAGCGCGCCGCACGTGCGGTCGGCATCGAGCCCGACACGCGAGAGTTCCGACCGCACGTCACCCTGGCGCACATGCGCGGGGCGCGGCAGGAGACGGTCGCGCGCTTCTTGGAGGAAAATGGCGATCTGCGCACCGAATCGTTTGTGGCCACGGAGTTCCTGCTGCTGTCGGCGCGGCCGGGTTCGGGTGGCCCACCCTATGGCGTCGAAGAAGCCTTTCCCTTGGCGCAGGCCTGAGCGAGGAGCAACCGGAGAGGAGTGCGATCCACCATGGCCGAGAAGCTCGATGCGGCAGCGCGCAGCGCCCTACCCCGGCGTCTGCCGGCATGGGCGTTGGTTCCCGGACGCGACGCAATTCAAAGGACGTTCACGTTCCGCGACTTCAACGAGGCGTTCGGCTTCATGGCGCGCGTCGCCCTGGTCGCCGAGCGGATGGACCACCACCCCGAGTGGAGCAACGTCTGGAACAAGGTCACCGTGACGCTCTCGACCCACTCGGTCGGTGGGCTGAGCGACCGCGACCTGAAGCTCGCCGAGACGATGGACGCCATCGCGGCCCCGAGTTCGGCATCACCGGCGGGCAGCGCCTAGGCGGCGGGAGCCGCCGCGGCGTGCGCACGAGCCGCCCGATGTCCGATGTGGGGTGTCCGATATCAGTGGACGCGCCCACGGCGAGCGCCCCTAGCCTGTGTGCCGTGCTGGCGCGCGGTCAGCCGGTGCCCATTCGCTCCCACTAGCGTGGTGCCATGCGCAGGGCTCCGTCCAGCCGAATGCACTCGCCGTTGATCATGACGTTTTCGCAGATGTGCACGGCGAGCTCGGCATATTCATCGGGATGGCCGAGGCGCGCGGGAAAGGGAACGGAAGCGGCCAGCGATTTTTGCGCCTCCTCCGACAGCCCCGCGAACATCGGCGTCAAGAACAACCCGGGCATGATGGTGACGACGCGGATGCCGTCCCGGGCTAGGTCGCGCGCCACCGGCAGGGTCATGGCCGCAACGCCACCCTTGGATGCCGAATAGGCGACCTGCCCGATCTGCCCGTCTGCAGCCGCAACGGAGGAGGTACACAGCATCACGCCGCGCTCGCCGTCGGGGTTCACGGGCCGCGTGGTCTGCATCCCCGCCGCACATCGCGCCATCATCAAGAAGGTGCCAATCAGATTGACCTCGATCACCTTGGCGAAGGTCTTGAGGTCGTGCGGCTCGAAGGCGTCCTTCTCCTTGATGCGGCGGGTGATGCGCTTGGCAACGCCGATGCCGGCGCAATTGACGAGGATGCGCTCCTGACCGTGTGCCCTGCGCACGGCGAGAAGGGCTGTATCCACGCTCGCTTCCTGTGTGACGTCGCACTTGGCGAAGGTGCCGCCGAGCTCCTTGCCGAGCTTCTCTCCGGCCTCGGCGTTGAGATCGAGAATGGCGACCCGCACACCCTTGCCGGCCAGCGCCTTGGCCGTCGCCGCACCGAGGCCCGACGCGCCGCCGGTGATCACCGCCGCTACGCTGTTATCAAGTTTCATGGATTTACTCCCTGCTGACAAAAGGCGATTTTTTTCCCTTGTCGGGCATGCAGTGCCCCAGTGCGCTGATAGCGGCAAGCACAAAAACATCCCCGCAGTATCCCCAGAAGGGTGCGCTTGTATGCCGGCGCCAGTCGGCCTAAACGGGAAAAATGAGCCAGAACCCCAACCGCCCGCCGCTGCCGCCACCGGTCCTCAGGGGCTATTTCGCCATCGGGGCGGAACGCATCTCCAAGTGCCTCAATCTCGGCAATCTCATGCGTTCGGCGCACGGCTTTGGTGCAAGCTTCACCTTCACGATCGGCGCGCCGTACCAGGCGCTCGAAGCCCAGGCCGATACCTCCAAGGGCGCCAAGCACGTTCCGCACTTCGATTGGCGCGGCGTCGACGACA
>JBPYEF010000456.1:0-4425 GCA_051985875.1 Hyphomicrobiaceae bacterium | reverse complement strand
CTGGTGCTTGCGATGGTGGTTGCAGTCATCGGACTGCTATCATTTCGGACCGACGATGATGTCAGACGGTTGCAGGCACTCGCACCCGACCTGCTGCGGGATCAGCAGGAGATCCGCGATTTGATCGGCGTTACCGCGGCCAACCAGTACCTGCTAATCGAAGCTAGCGACGACGAGACTGCGCTGCGCCGCGGCGAAGCGATGCAGCCGATCTTGGCGCAGCTGGTGCAGAAGGCCGCCATCACCGGTGCCCTTACCCCGGCTATGTTCGTTCCCTCTGCCGAGCGGCAGGGTGAAAATCATCGCTTGCGTCTAGCGGCACTGGAGGAGCCGCATTTGGCGCACTATCTGGCGACACTCGGCCTTACGCCGACGCAAGCCGAAGCGACGGCGGGCGATCGACCGGTGTTGACACTCCACGAAGCCCTGGCCAGCGATGCCCTCCCGTTTCTACGAGATCTCGTGCTCGGGCCGGGGCTGCATGTGGTCGCGCTGCAAGGGCTCGCGCACCCGGAGGCCGTGCGCGCGGCAGTTGCCGGGATCCCCGGCGTGCGGTTCGTCGATCCGACGGCCGATTTTTCAAATCTGCTCGGCAAGTACCGCCTCCGCGCCATGATTCTGACAGCCGCCTCGGGGCTCATCATGTTTGTGGCGCTGACGTGGCGCTACGGCCTGGCTGGCAGCGCGTGGGTTATGTTGCCGGCGGGCATCGCGGTCGTGCTTGTGCCAGCATTCACAGCCATACTGGGGGAACCGTATACGTTTTTCCACGCGATGGCACAGGTGATGCTTCTCTCCCTCGGCACCGACTATGCTATTTTCTGCGCGGAGGGCGCCAGCTCCACGAGCCTGCTCACAGTCTGGCTAGCGGCAATCACGTCACTGCTTTCGTTCGGCCTATTGGTATTCAGTCGAGTGCCCGCCGTACACGGTTTCGGGTCGGCCATGCTTGCCGGGATCATCCTTTGTGCAGCGCTTGCACCTCTCGGCAACCGAGCGCGGCGCCGGGTGGCCTAAATGTCGAACAGATACCGTACGTTAGCGAGGAGAGCGGCGGCGCGCTACGCGCCAATGTTCGTGTCTCTGGCCATCTTCGCCGGCTGCACCGCGAATACGATGACCCCGGCCTTTAGCTTGCTCGTGGGGTCTATCGCAAAATCTCAGGATGCCGAGTTTGCTCCGGGACGCGTTCTTGCCTTGCCGCTCCCGGCCGATTTTGGCCGCACCGTCGAGGCCGCCCAGATGCTGTCGGCAAGCTACGACGGCCAGACGTTCCTATTCGAGGGTCGCATCAGCATCACACCCGAGCGCCTCGTGCTGGTCGGCGTCGACGGGATGGGGCGCCGTGCCATGACCGCGACCTGGGACGGTCACAGCCTTACCATTGAATCAGCACCCTGGCTGCCGGCGAGCGTCCGTCCCGCCAGCATGCTAGCGGATATTGTCATCCTCTATTGGCCAGAAGCCGCGGTTCGCAAGGCGCTCGCGCCCACCGGGTGCAAATTGCTCGTAACTGGCAAATCCCGCGAGGTTCGCTGCGGCAACGACACGGTGCTGACTGCCAATTATGATTGGCCCGCAGGAGCCAAGTGGAACGGCACGCTACGTTATTCCAATTTGGCCTGGCGCTACGAAATCGAGGCGCAGTCAAAGGAGATTACGCCATAATGACGGCGGCGATGGGATTGCCCTATCTGGGGATTGCGGCACCCGTCGGCATCGGCAAGGCGGCAGTGGCAAGCGCAATCTTTGCCGGAAGTCGTCACGGGATCGTGCTGCGCAACGATCTCGTGCCCAGCCGGCGTTTGCATGTAGGAGCCGTCGCGGCGGAGCTGCCGGACGTGGCGCCCCACCTCGCGCATTTCGATTCCCGCAACAACCGCCTGATGCTGGCGGCATTGCAACAGATTGCCGAGCCGATTGAAGCCACGATCCGCCGCCGAGGACGCGACCGGATCGCAGTGGTGCTCGGTACCAGCACGTCGGGCCTCGCCGAGAGCGAGGCGGCATATGCAGCCCGTCGCGATCAAGGCGTTTGGCCGGCGCAGTTCCACTACCGGCAGATGGAAGCGGGCAGCCTCGCAAAATTCGTGGCGCTCACCCTGCAGCTTACCGGGCCCGCCTACACGATCGCAACCGCATGTGCCGCCAGTGCCAAGGCGCTCGCTTCCGGTCGACGGCTGATCCGTGCCGGACTTGCCGATGCGGCGATCGTCGGCGGATGCGATACGCTGTGCCGAATGACCGCGGGAGGGTTTTCGGCACTGGAGGCAGTGGCGCAGGGTATGTGCAATCCATTTAGCGCCAACCGCGACGGCATCAATATCGGTGAGGCCGCCGCCGTATTCCTGCTGACGCGCGAACCGGCGGAGGTCCTGCTTCTGGGAGTCGGCGAAAGTTCGGACGCCCATCATGTGAGCGCCCCAGATCCGGAAGGCCGCGGAGCGACATTGGCGATGCGCTTGGCCCTCGACGATGCCGAGTTGGGCGCGGACCGCATCGTCTACATCAACCTGCACGGCACCGGCACACCGCACAATGACTTGATGGAAGGCAGGGCCGTGCATGCCGTATTTGGACGCACAACGGCCTGCAGCTCGACCAAGGCGATTACCGGGCATACACTCGGAGCCGCGGGAGCGTGCGAGGCGGCCTTCCTTTGGCTAGCGCTGAGCCGCGCGTGGAACAGCGAACGGCGGCTGCCCCCACATGTATGGGACGGCGTCGCCGATCCGGCTATACCAGCGTTGGCATTGGTCGCGCCCGGGGATTCGTTTGCAAGAATTGCCGGGGGTGAAGCAATGCTGAGCAATTCCTTCGCCTTCGGAGGCAGCAACATCGCGCTGGTGCTGGGGCGCAACGAAGTGACACGCACATGAAGCCCTGCCCTCACGCCATTGAAGCGGTGCTCCCGCACGCTCGGCCGATGATCCTGCTCGACCACCTTGTCGAATATGACGCGG
Source organism: Hyphomicrobiaceae bacterium (assembly GCA_051985875.1). Classification (GTDB taxonomy): domain Bacteria; phylum Pseudomonadota; class Alphaproteobacteria; order Rhizobiales; family Hyphomicrobiaceae; genus AWTP1-13. The sequence continues at coordinate 1,462 of JBPYEF010000456.1, read as the reverse complement.
AGTCGCTGACGGCAGAAGTGAGGGTTCGCCCCGGGATGCCGTTCCACCGGCCGGGTCGCGGCGTGCCCGCCCATATCGGGTTCGAATGGATGGCGCAAACCTGCGGCGCATTTGTCGGCGCCAGGGCCCGTGATTCCGGCCAACCGATACGCGTCGGCCTGGTGCTCGGCACCCGCAATTTCGCGTCCAGGGTGGCGTGGTTCGTCGACGGCGATCGCCTTGCCGTGAGGGCAAGGCAGATGTTCATCGATGAGCAGATGGGCGCCTTCGAATGTGAGATTTCCCGCTCAGACGACGAGAAGCCCGTTGCCACGGCGCAGCTCACGGTATTTCGGCCCAACGACGACGCCGCACTTTTTGCAAGTACCAGGTTCCAAGCTCCGTCATGAGTCGGACAGTTCTCGTTACAGGCGCCAGCAAAGGAATTGGCGCCGCGATCGCCGCGCGGCTTGCCGAGGACGGCTTTAGCATCGTCGCGCATTTCGGTCGCGACCTGCGCGGTGCCGAGGCCACGCTTGCGCGTGTCCGGGAAGCAGGCAGCGTAGCGCAGCGGCCCCACCATCGCCTGCTCTCATTCGATATTTCAGACCGGTCGGACTGCCAGGAGAAGATCGAGGCCGACATTGCGGCTCACGGCGCTTACTATGGCGTGGTGCTCAACGCTGGCATTGCTCGCGACAGTGCGTTTCCCGCCATGCCCGACGCCGATTGGGACGCCGTGCTCGGCACCAATCTCGACGGCTTCTACAACGTGCTGAAACCGATCGTGATGCCCATGGTTTCCGCGCGCCGCGGCGGTCGCATCGTCACGCTATCCTCCGTCTCGGGCGTGATGGGCAATCGCGGCCAGGTCAACTACAGCGCCGCGAAAGCCGGCATCATCGGGGCCAGCAAGGCGCTGGCGCTGGAGCTGGCCAAGCGCAACATCACCGTCAATTGTGTGGCGCCGGGGCTGATCGACACCCAGATGATCGCAGGGGTCCCCCTCGATGAGGCTCTGAAACTCGTTCCCATGCAGCGTCTCGGCCACCCCGCGGAGGTGGCCGCGGTGGTATCGTTCCTCTGCTCCGATGACGCCGGTTATGTTACGCGCCAGGTGGTTTCTGTGAACGGGGGCATGTGTTGAAGCGCAGGGTCGTGGTCACTGGGGTCGGCGGGATCACTGCTCTTGGCCACGACTGGCCTGAGATCCGCGCACGTATGCTGAAGGGTGAAACGGCCATCCGATTCATGGAGGATTGGGAGCGGTTCTCCGGCATCAACACGCGTCTTGCCGCACCAGTCGCCGCGTTTTCGCTCGACAAGCGCTTTCCCCGCAAGAAGACCCGGACCATGGGGCCGGTCGCGAAAATGGCCGTGCTGGCCACCGAACGGGCACTTGAAGATGCAGGGCTAACCGACGCTCCGGTGCTGACTGCAGGACGTTGTGGCATTGCTTACGGATCGTCGTTCGGCAGCGCCG
>JBPYEF010000455.1:0-14955 GCA_051985875.1 Hyphomicrobiaceae bacterium | reverse complement strand
GGGCGTTGCCGCGCCCGCGAGCATGCTGGCAACGGTAGCGACTGCAGGCGGTCGCGGGAGTGCTCGGGTTGCGCGGCAGCAAGGAAACGAGCCCTCGACGTGGTACTTGGCTGCCCGGCGACTTGTAGCGACCAAGCGGTCGGAGGAGCGCGTCGCGCATACGCGCGCCCGGGCCTCGTCGAGGAGCAGACCCGCAACTTTCGAGCGGAATTGACGGAAAAATGGGTGGCCAATCCGTACGCCGGCCTCATGGAGCAGGCACCGAGGAGTCCGCACCGAGTGGCACCATGGCGGTGCGCGGAGGCGTACGCCGGCTGGCCGAGCGCGGGCGCCCGAAGCCGGCGGCGATGTTCGACCTGAAGGGGTTGGGCCAGGCCCGCAAGCCGAAGGTGGCCTTAGATCGGGTCCAGTCAGGACCGCGTTTGCGATTGCCGTTCAGCGGCGGCACCCATGGTCCTTCCGCGTCCTCTGGACCGTACCCGCCGACCTCTCATGACCGTGCCGCACCATCAAGACGGGCGTGCAGCGCGGTTCACAGCCTCTCTTTTCTAGATGAGCCGCCCCTTTGCGAGCCGGGAGCGCCGCATCGACACCCTGTTTGCGGCTTGCTATGGCATCGTGCGCACAGAGCCTGGAGGCGATGATGAATGAGAGTCGATTGGCTTCTTGCGCGCCTCGGCTTGCGCGGCGCGCGCCCCGTTTGGTGGCGGTGGCCACGACACTTCTTGTTGCCGTGTGTGGTGGGGCGTTCGCCCAGCAGCCCCAACAGGCGCCCGAGGCGCGCATCGTGGTGACGGGCGAAGGCAGCGTCAACGTGACCCCGGATCACGCGCAGATCAGGGTCGGCGTGACCACCCGCAGCAAAACGGTGAAAGAGGCGGTCGACATCAACTCCAAGCTGATGGTCGCCATCATTGCTGCGCTCAAAGGCGCCGGCATCGCGGAAAACGACGTTCAGACCGCGCGCTTCTCGATCCAGCCGATTTACACACAGGCGACCGCGCTCAGCTCGCAGGAGCCGCGCGCCGAGCCGAGGCTCTCGGCCTACAGCGTCTCCAACCACGTGGTAGTGACCATCCACGAGATCGGCAAGGTCGGGGACCTGCTCGACCGCGCCATCGCCGCCGGCGCGACCGACGTCGGCAATGTGTTGTTTTTGGTCTCCGACGCGTCGAAGGTGCTCGACCAGGCGCGCGAGGCCGCGATTTTGGACGCGCGCCGCAAGGCCGAGGTCTATGCGAAAGCGTCGGGTGTGCGGCTCGGCGAGGTCAAATGGGTCACGGAAGATACCGGCAGCGGACCGCCGGTGCCGATGATGTCGCGCACGGCGGCGGCGCCGGTGCCGATCACGAGCGGTGAGGATACTCTGCGGGTGCGGGTAACCGTCGGCTTTGAAATCACGCGCTGAGCGCGCGATACCTGAGCATTGCTTTTCTAGCGTAACCGGTCGGCCGACGAGAACCTCGGGTCGCGCAGCCATGAAGCCGTATTCACCCTGAACGCAAAGGGAGGCGGGAGACGTGAGGGTCATTCTGCTAGGCACCGGCGGCCCAAGGCCCGACCCGAGGCGTGCTGCCACCACCACTCTCATCCGCGTTGGCGACGACAATGTCCTGTTCGACGCTGGCCGTGGCGTCGTCGTGCAGATGGCCAAGGCGGGCATTCCGCTGGATCGCATCAATCCAGTCCTGCTGACGCACCACCACTTCGATCACATCGGCGACCTTTACGACGTGATGCTCAACAGTTGGATGCATGGCCGCAAGGAGGCGCTGCGCATCTTTGGCCCGAGCGAGACGCGGCGCATCGTCGATGCCCTGCTCACCCAGGTCTACGACAAGGACTGGCAATGGCGGTCGATGGGTGAGCCGTCGTTCGGTGGCTGGAAGCCGGTGGAGGCGATGGACATCGAGCCGGGCGCCGTGGTCGAGGGCAGCCGCTGGAAGGCCACGGCCTACCGGGTGCGGCACGGTGACGGCCTCGGCTTCCCGCCGGCATTCCTGCAACGCTGGATGTGCTACGGCTATCGCTTCGAGGCGGAGGGGAAGGTGGTTGCCATCAGCGGCGACACGGTGGACTGCGAGGGCCTGGCACAGCTTGCCCGCGGCGCCGACCTTCTGGTGCATTGCTGCTACGTGACCAGCGTCGAGATCGAGAATGAGCATTTCCGCCAAGTGGTGCAGCACACGCTGGCCGCCGGCGACACGGTCGGCAAGATCGCCGCCCGCGCCGGAGCCAAGACGCTCGCGCTGACGCATCATCGACCACGCCGCGACCAGCGCTATTTGCAGATCCTTGCGGAGGAAGTGGCACGCGATTTCACGGGCCGGTTGATCGTGGGCGAGGATCTCACCGAGATCGAGGTCTGAGGCTACCCGCCGTCGCCCCGCGCAACCTGGCGCCGATGCAGGTGATACGCAACGCCGGCAACGCAAACGCCAGGGCTTACGACTGCACAAGCAAATCCTTGAACCCGGGCCTGTCGTTGATGACCTCGCGCACGAACCCACATTCCGGTTCGACCTTCAGATTGAGGCGCCGCGCCTCCTCAAGGGCGCCGCACACCAGCCGACAGCCGTAGCCGCGGCCACGTAGCGCCAAGGGCACCTCGGTGTAGAATATTGTCATGATGCTTCCGGCGATGCGGTAGTCCGCGATCGCGAGACCGCCCGGCGTGTCCATCTCGAACCTGTGCAGCTGGGTGTTGTTACGGACGGGATCAGGCTTCATCAGGGCCTCAATCGATTGAGACACATTCCACGGGCGCAAACGCGCCCCAGCATACCACGATCGCCCGTCTCCGGCCCATTCGCGCCGGCCGTCACGGCGCTCGCGGAAGGAACGCGCTCAAGATACGATCGGTGCTGCTGAACACAGGCGGAGCCATTGATGCAATCGATAACGATCGACCGGCGCTTCTGCGGTCCTCCCAATTCCGGCAACGGCGGCTATGTCTGCGGGCTCCTCGCTGCCCATATCGACGGTGGCGCGGAGATTACCTTGCGGCTGCCGCCGCCGCTGGAACGGCGACTCGACGTCACAGCGGGCACCGACGGGGCGGTAGAGCTACGCGAGGCCGAAAAAGTCATCGCCACCGGGAGACCCGTACATATCGACATCGCACACGTTCCGCTCGCCACGTTACGTGAGGCAGAGGAGGCCGCCCGTCGGACGCAATACGACGCGGGCAACCACAACCTCCCCATGTGTTTCGTCTGCGGCCCGGCGCGTGCACGAGGTGACGGCCTGCGGATCTTCCCAGGCCCGCTCCATGAGACGAGCAGCGTTGCCGCCCCGTGGGTACCATACGCGAATCTGGCGCGCGACGATGGTCGTATCGCTCCCGAGTTTGTCTGGGCGGCCCTTGATTGCCCGAGCGGGTTTGCCGGCCTTGCCGCCCGCCACCTCGGGCTCACTGGTGCAGAAACGATCTTGCTCGGACGCATGGCTGCCCGCATCGACGAGCGGCCCCGGCCCGGTGATCACTGCATCCTCGTTGCATGGCCCACGGGCAGAGACGGACGCAAGCTTTTGGCCAACAGCGCGCTGCTCACCCACGACGGGCAGCTCCTTGCGGTCGCGCGAGCCACATGGTTGCTCGTCGATCGTCAGAGGCAGCTTGGCAATAGCGCCGCGCGGCGGTAGCGGCGTGCACCGCTCTTTCATACCTGCAATGGGACACCGCCGACGGGGTTGTGGCTCGCCCTTCTTGCCAGCTTGCGTTGCACGGTGCCGCCGAAGCAGCGAGAGCGCTCAGGACCTCCGATCATGTCGGCCAACGAATATGCGCTTGCCAGTGAAAACGGTCACGATGATGCCTTGAGCTTGCGTATGATCGCTTGGCGGAGCGGGAACCACAGCCTTGTGCGTCTAGAGAGAGTCGCCGAATGGCGCTCGCCACCGCTACCGACTTCGAAGCCGAATATGACTACCGCAAACGCGTGCCGGGGCACGACGCTATCCTTGAGCGATGGTCGATATTGGCGACGGCCTATAGGCTGGCCGGCGAGACTGAGCTCAACCAGCCCTACGGTTCGCGCGAGCACCTGCGCTACGATCTGTTCCATGCCGCGGATAGCTCAGCGCCGCTGGTCGTATTTATCGATGGTACCTATTGGCAGCGCGGTGACCGCAGGGACTATTCCTTCGTCGCACGCGAGCTGAATGCCAACGGCATCACGGTCGCCATACCTTCCTATTCGCTGTGCCCCGCGGTGTCAGTGATGGAAATCGGCGATGAGATCCAACTTTGTCTGGCAGCCCTTTGGAATCGCACCAAGAAGCGCCCGACGGTCGTTGGCCATTCGACCGGCGGCTACTTTGCAGCAGAAATGCTCACGCGGGATTGGAGCCGTTTTGTCGGGGTTCCAGGCGACCTGGTGCGCGCCGGTTACGCCATCAGTGGCGTATTCGATCTTGCACCCTTGCTCGACACAAGTATCAACAAAGCGCTGCGTCTCACGGCGGGAACAGCACGAGCCGCAAGCCCGCTGTTCAGGCCGCCGTCACCCCAGGGGCGCCAGTTTGTTACCGCTGTCGGGGGTGACGAGAGCGAGGAGTTTCTTCGCCAAAGCCGTGAGCTAACCAACAATTGGAAGTCGGTAGGTATCAACGCCAGATGCTATGTGATCATCGGCGCCAACCACTTCACCATCATTGACGATCTGATTACGCCCGGTAGCGCTACGCTGACGCAAATCGTGGCACTTGCCCGCGCGGCAGACGCGGGCTGAGTGGGGCCCGCCCAACGATCAGCGGGTCTTTCCGGCGGCGGCCCGTTCGCCTGCCTACGTGTCAGGCACCCGACTGCAATGCTGCGCCGCTCGCCGGCTTGAGCACATAGCCGACGCCCCGCATCGTCGCAATGACAATGCCGGATGCGTTGGGCGACAGCTCGCGGCTGAGGTCAGAGAAGGCCTGCTCGAGCGCCTGCGCCGGCACCACGTGGCCGCAGCGGCGCCGCAGCAGCGCCAACTGGCGCCGCTCGCCGAGCCGCAGATCGAGCGGCCGGCTGGCGCAGGACACGCGCGCATTGGCCGCGTCGAATTCCGTATTGCCGGTGCGCAGCACCGGCGTGACGAGCCGCGGCGGCCGTCGCAGCGGGCGCGCATGCGCGCCAGCAAACTCGGCGCGGTCAACGCGCTGATCAGGCAGTCGTCGGCTCCGGCGTCGAGGGTCAGCACGCGCCGATTTATTCCGCAACTGCCGCTGCCGACGAGCACCGACACGCAGCAGTGTTCCCGCCGCAGCCTGCGGATGGCAGCGACGGGATCCACCCCATCGAGCATCGGCAGGTCTGTAGGGAACGGCCCTGCGTGTTCGAGCCAGTCCCCGGTGTTTCCGATCGTGTCGACGACGTACCCGGCACCGCGCAGCGCCGAGATCAGCGGCTCGGCCGGAGGCTGGTCATCTGCCGGCCGAGCTGGATTAGGGCCGATCACTTCAACGGGGACGACTGACCGGGGGCGCGGTCGAGCAAGATGCTCAGCCGGGCCACGACCGTCTGCGAGCGCACGTTGTCGAGATCGACGTGGACCGGCAACCCCGGGACAGCGCCTCCGGTTGCTCCGCTCAAGGCCGATCCAGATAAGTCCACATAGTCGTATTCGACCCCAAATACGAGGCTGCGGCCGATGCGGTATTCCCAGCCAGCGCCGGCCGTCCAGCCGTCGTCGCGCCGGCCGGTGTTGGCACTTATGCCCGTGGGAAGAGACAACGCACCAACGTCGACCAGGGCGTTGGCGTAACCTGCCTTGCCGTAGAAGAGCGCATTACCAAGCGGTACGCCGGCGCGTCCGGTAACGGTCAGCAGGTCGGACACAGAGGTCTTGAATCGCTGCTCGGCGAGCGGGCCCGAGCCGATCACTGTCTCGCGCATGTCGGTGCCAACGAACGCGAGCTCGCCGCCGAACACGATGCCGCCCATCTGCCAATTGACGCCGGCCTGGCCGCCGGCGAGACCGCCGTTCGGACGCGTCGTAAAGTGCTGTCCGGGGGCGGAATTGAAGGATTCAACGAACGGGAACGTCCACGCCGTGTCGCTCCACCCTCCGCCCGCCTGGAAGCCCGCGTACACGCCGGACCAGGTCGGCGCACTGCAACAGGCGGCACTACTGGTAGGTCCCGACCCATCCGCCAAGGCACCCTTCCCCATGGCCAGCAGCGCCGCCGCCGCCAACATCCACCCGCGCATCACTACGCTCCCTTGCTGAAACATAGCCGTGCGCCCCCGTCGCTCAAAAGTGCCAAATGATGTCCGAGGCGAACACGGTGTCCGTTTCCTTCTTGCCGTTGTCGAAGGCCTTGGCGTCGAGCGCGTCGTACCAGGTGACCTCCGGGCGCACGACCACGCTCGGCGACAACCAGTGCTGCCAACCGATGCCGAACTCGAGATACGGGGTCTTGAAGCCGGTCCGCTGGCCGTTGATGTCGTCGAAGAACTCCGCCCGCCAGGAGATGTTGTCCAGTGGCGAGAATTTGTAGTTGAGGTAGGCGACCGTCGACCATTCCTTGGCCGTGCAGTCGGTCTGCCCGAAGTTGCAGACGGCTTGGAACGGCGGGTTGCGCATGCCGAAGAACGGCGTGCCGACGTAGCTGCCCCCGGTGACGTCGACGTTGGGCACGTTGTTCTGATGGATGCTCCAGGCTTCCCAGGAGATGTGCCACTGCTCATTGAACTTGTGATAGTAGGTGAACCCGTACCACTGCAGATTGTTGTAGCCCCAGGTGCCGTTGTTGATGCCGTCGGCGCAGACATAGAGGTTGTCGTGGGCGCTATCGGACGTCCAGCGCACACAAGCCTCGAGCGTCGGCTGGTTGCCGGGATCGTGCGAGTTCGGAACCCACAGCGCCGTCTCCGTGCCGTCGAGCAGGCCGACCTGCACCATCCAGTTCTTGCTCAGCTGGAAGGCGGCGTTGATGCCGGTGTTGGTGTAGTTGTCGTAGGCGTAGGTCAGGGAGTGCGAGTACATGTAGTTGTTGGGCGCGAGCTGCGCCTCGATGTCCGGCACGGAGATGAAGCGCCCGGCACGGATCACCGTTCCTTCGGCGATCCAGGGGACGTACAGCTCCCCATACACCATCGGGAAGTCGTAGCCGTTGAAGTTGTTGAGCTTCTGGAGCTGGTAGGTGGCAATACCCAGCGACGTGGTATAGCGGTAGTTTTCCCCATAGAGACCGCTGATGCGGAACCCCCAGTCGATGTGATCGCGCTGCACCGTGTCGGGCAGCCGCTCGATGTAGAGCACCGCCTGATCGAGCTCAATCGTATCGGCGCTGTACATGTAGGCGGCGGGAAAGTTGGCGTTCTTGTAGGGCGTCGTGGCGGTGCTGACGTTGCCGCCGCCGTTGATCCAGCCGTAGACCTCGATGTGGTTGTCCTTCAGCCAGGCGCCGAAATCCGTCGGCGCGAGCGCTTTCATCAGCGCCCCACCCTGCGTGTTGGGCTGCGTTGCGCCGATCGGGCTCGCGCCGCCAAACGGCCATTCCGTGAACGGATAGGGTGGGATGGTCTCGGGTTGTGGCGGCAGCTCGCTCGTCGGCCAACGCGACGGCGGCGCGTTGGGATCCGCCTTCGGCGGCTTACCCCACTCGTCGATGTAGGACTTGACGAACAGATCGAGCGGACTCAAATCGTCGGCGCTTGCGGGCTCGGCGCGCAGCGCGCTTAGCACGCCCGCCGCCAAAAACACCGCTGCGCGCAGGAGCGACCAGGACGCGGCGCCGCGAAACACGCTGGCCTTACGCTCGTACCTTTGCATTTTCGAATTCCCCGGAATCGCAATATTAGGGTTGTCGGATCTTCCGAGAAAATCAATATCCGCGGCGCAATTCCTCGCAGGGCGCGACATTCACGCCACGCGTAATTTGCAAATAGGCGGCGCGTATATTTCTAGCGCAAATATAGCAGCGGCACGGCTTTTATATTTCTTATATAAATAACCATACCGTGCCCCGACGAATTTCCTTGCGGCAAAGCGGAAAATCCGCGGGAATATTTATATAAATGTTATAAATGCACGCTCCGCGGTTCACCCGCCGGCCGCCCCGCCTGCACGCCGAACGGGCGCACCGTCGGCGCACGCATGCGGCGATGCCGGCCGCGCGCTAGGCGAACGCATATAGACCGCATAAGCAACGCCGCGGAGAATGGTTCAGCGCAGCTCGCGACCGGCGCGAAGCCGCTTCCCAATCGCGCGGGCGTCGGGAATGGACTTGGCTTGCTCGAGGCCGACACGATCTGCGGGCGAGCGCGCGAATGAAGAGGTGAAGAGGTGAAGAGACGAGAGATCAAGACCCGCCTGGGGCGGTGTCCCAGCTGCGGCACCGCGCGAGCCTCGTGCGCGCTGCGGCGCCGGCCGATGGGGCCAAACGCGCCGGCTGCTGCGGCGGCCGAGGCTCCTCCCCTTCCCACCGCACGCGGGTTGCCGTCGACCAGAAAGGTTGCGCGCCCTTAGTAGCCGAGGGCGACGTCAACCTGCTGCAGCAGTGCACCACCCGCCTCGAGGCTGCGGATGTTGGCGGCGATTTGCGCCACCAGCTGCTCGACCGTCGGGCGGCGCGCCACGTGTGGCATGATCGTCACCTTGGGGTGCTGCCAGAGCGGGCTCTGTGGCGGCAGGGGTTCCGGCCAGAGGGCGTCCAGCGCCGCGTGGGCAAGCTGGCCGGAATCGAGGGCGGCGATGAGATCCGCATCGACCACGTGCTTGCCGCGCCCGACGTTCACGAGCATCGCCCCGCGCGGCATCATCGCGAAGGTACGCGCACAGAAGATACCCTCGGTTTCCCTGGTCAAGGGGAGTAGGCACACGGCGATGTCCGTCTGACTGAGGAAGGGGCGCAGCTGGTCCTGGCCGCGGAAGAGCGTAACCTCGGCGGCTTCCCGTGGCTTGCGCACCCAGGCGGACACCGGAAATTGCAGCGACTTCAGCACCAGGGCGGGTGCCCTGGCCATCAGCCCAAAGCCGAGAAAGCCGATGCGCCTCTGCTCGGGGCGGGCTATGGGAGCTCGGCGCCACTCGCGCCTGGCCTGAGCCTGCTGGTAGGCCGGCATCTCCCGGTGCAGGCGCAGAACGTGCATGACCACGTACTCCGTCATCATCGGATCGCCATCCGGGGGCTCGATCTTGCCGAGCGGGACCCGCGGCAGCTTGGGATGGTCGACGAAGGATTCCACGCCCGCGGAGCGGGTGAACATCGCCCTTAGGTTCGGACATGTCGGCAGCACGTCGAAATCGGGGTGCATGAAGGCGAGATAGGTGATTTGCGCAACGTCGCCGACCTCGGGCCAGATGCGCACCTCGAGCCGCGGCAGGTTTCGCGCGACCGAGGCCCGCCACGCCTCGGCGCTGCCGATCTGGCGGTCGAGGCCGTAGATGAGCAGTGCCATAAAAGCCTCCCTCCTCGCGTCGCGGGCACGGTCGGCAGAGCCGCAGGTGCATCCGCCGACCCACAGGGTGAGCAGCGCAGCGCCCCGCAAGGTCGCACGGGCTGCGCACGCCCTGAGTGCCCATGCCCCCCGTGTATCTTCGCCGCGCCGACGATGTCCAGACCCGAGACGGCGTTCAACGCCAAAACCGGCCGCCCGGTCTGCTGCCAAGAGAAGCCCGCCGCCAGGATGGGGGCCAGGATGGGGGCAAGGATGGGGGCGGGGTAGAGCTTGCGCCGGAGGCGACGGGTGCTTTTTCCCGTGCTAGGAACCCGCGGTATAAGAACATGCGTTAAAGTCCGCATGTATCGGCCACGTTCGCCAGAAGTACGTGCTCCGGGCGATGGGCAGAGGGCGCGCGCCCCGCGATGATCGCGGGCGACGCCGTCAGGCGGCTGAGAGGTGAGACATGGCGACCGAGACCAACAGGCTGATCGACCTTGCCAGCGACACGGCGACGCGACCGACGGCCGCCATGCGCCAGGCCATGGCGGCAGCGGAAGTCGGGGACGAGCAGAAGGGCGAGGATCCCACAACCAACGCCCTGCAGGAGCGCGTGGCCGAACTGTTGGGCAAGGAAGCCGCCGTGTTCCTGCCATCGGGCACCATGTGCAACCAGATCGCCATGCTGGTGCACTGTCGCCGGGGGGATGAGGTGCTGGCCGCCGATGTGGCGCACATCTTCACCTCCGAGGCCGCAGGCGGCTCGGCGCTCGCCGGTGCGCAGACGTGGCCGTTGCCGTCCGTGCGCGGCATCTTCAGTTCGGCGGCGCTCGAAGCGGCCTTGCGCCCTCCCGGCGACCGCCACAGCCCGCGTTCGCGCCTGGTGGCCATCGAGCAGACCGTCAACCGCGGCGGCGGCGCGGTGTGGCCGGTGGCCGCGATCGAAGACCTCGCGCGCTCGGCGCGGCGCTTCGGGCTGGCCATGCATATGGACGGCGCGCGCATACTCAATGCGGCTGTCGCCAGCGGCGTTGCGGCCGAACGTATGGCTGCGCCCTGCGACAGCGTCTGGCTGGATCTGTCCAAGGGCTTGGGCTGTCCCGTCGGCGGCGTGCTCGCGGGCACACGGGCGTTCATCGACGAGGCCTGGCGCTGGAAGCATCGCCTCGGCGGTGCTCTGCGCCAGTCCGGCGTGCTCGCCGCGGCCGGTCTGTACGCGCTCGATCACCATGTCGCGCGCCTTGCCGAAGACCACGACAACGCGCGGCGGCTCGCCGAGATGCTCGGCAACCTCGCGGGCATTCGCATCATGAACCCCGAGGTGGAGACCAACATCGTCTTTATCGATCCGGCCGAGAGCGGGAAAAAGGCTGCCGCCATCGTCGCCGCTCTGCGGCGCCACGATGTGCGCATGGGTGCCTCCTACGGCGGCATGATCCGCGCCGTCACCCACCTCGACGTCACGCGCCGCGACATGGAAACCGCAGCGGTCGCCTTCGCCGAGGTGCTCAGCGCCAGCGCCTGAACCCGCGGGCGCCGCGCCGCAGGACGGTCGCCGCTCGGAACCGAGCGCGTTGCCAAAGCGCGTAACAAGCAAACGCGACGTTCGCCGCAGGTGGCGTGCGCCGCCAGCAACGCCGCGCAGCGCAACGCGCGCGCTCATCCCTCAGTGTAGGCCGCGCGCCACTTCGAGGACGTGGTCTACGTCGCAGTCGTCATTGTAGAGGTGGAAGGAAAGGCGCACCATGCCCTGGCGCACGGAAAGGCGCACGCCGGATGCCCTGAGCGCCTGTGCGAGCCTTTGCGTCTCGGGATCGTCGCTGCTGTCGTGGCCGCCCGCCCCGTGCCGGCCGACGCAAACGATGCCCGCGAGCTCGCCACCGGTTCCGGCCACGCGCAGGCCCAACTGCGCAAGGCCGCTGGCGAGCCGCCCGGCAAGGCGCGTGACGTGCTCCTCGATGCGGCGCGTACCGATGCGGGTGATCAGCTCGAGCGATGCGTCGACGCCGGCGGCCGCCGGGAAGTTGTAGTTGCCGAGATCGAACCGGCGTGCATCGGGCATCAGGCGGAAGTCATCGTCGCCGCGCGCGGCTTCGTGCGCGGCGCCGAGATCGACGCCAAAGCGGGCGAGGTAGGCCGGCGTCAGGCGCTCGGCCCAGCTCTGCCGGCAATAGAGAAACCCCATGCCGTACGTCCCGAGCAGCCCCTTCTGGATGGCGACGGCAAGCCCATCGATGCCCGCGGCGGCAACGTCGGTATCGACGACGCCGACGGATTGCGCGCCGTCGACGAGCAGGAAGATGTCGCGCGCCCGCGTGGCCCTGCCGATCGGCGCGACGTCCGTGCGCAGGCCCGGCGAGAAGCTTACCTGCGAGAGCGTGACCAGCCTGGTACGCGCATCGATGGCCTCAAGCACATCCGCTGCGGCGAGCCGTCCGGCCCGTGCGCGCACGTCACGGATCTCGATGCCGAACCGCCGCTGCAGGGCCATCCACGGAAAGATGTTGTTGGGGTGCTCGAGCTCGCGGCAGACGATGACATTGTCCCGAGGGCGCCAGGGCAGCGCGGCAGCGACCATGTTCAGCCCCTCGGAGACGTTCTTGGTGATGGCGATCTCGGGCGCCGACGCGTTGATCAGTCGTGCAAACCGTGTGCGTGCGCGCTCGAGGGTCGCGAACATGGCGGCCTTGTCGGAGGTACCGAGCAGGGCGTGCTCGAGCGCCGCGGTGATGGCCGCGTGCGCCGATCGCGGCAACAGGCCGCGCGCCGCGGTATCGAGATAGGGCCCCGCGGCAATGCCCGGAAACTCCTGCCCGACGTCGATCTCCCGCCACATGGCGCGCTCCGCTGCTGCCGCGACAAGTCCACCGCCCCCACGCTTCGGGACGAGAGACGGCGCTCGGACTGCCTCGCCGGCTTGACCAGGCGCGGCGCCGGCGACAAGTTGATCGGGAAGGTGCACGACCGAACCGCGCTGCGCAAGCTGCGGGCGCCCACGATCGGGTGCCCCCCGAGCGTGGGTAGCGCACTGAGCCCGCCGGCAAGCCCGCAACGGTGCGGCGCGGTCGGGTTCGCGACGGACAAGGGCGCGCATGCAGACGGCCGACCGCCTCGCCGCACTGCTCGATCATTTCCACCTCGAGGCAGCCTATTTCGCCACGCAGGTACCGGGCGACATCGCCAACTTTGCGGCGGCATACTCCGAGCGCATCCTCGGCCTGGTGCTGTGCACGCCGACGCGGCTCGACCCGTCCCCGTTCGCGGCGCTGGCACCGCGGCTGCTGATGATTGCCGCGGAGCGGGGGCTCAGCGCCGAGACCACGCGGCGCGCTGCGGCACGCTTGCCGGCGGCGCAGCGCTGCATCCTGCCGCGCTACGACGCCGCCGGCTGGTCGGACGTCGCTGCCGAACGCACCGCGGAAATCTCGCGTTACATGGTCGACTTCTTCGCCGCCTTGCCGGCGACCAAGACCCAATCTGCCCCGATGCCTGCAGCGGCCGGCGACCACGCCGGCCTCAGCTACCGCATTTCCGGGGCCGGCCCGCCGCTGATCCTCCTCCCTTTCTTTCTGGCGCCCTCGCAATGGGAGCCGGCCATCGGTGCGCTCGCTCGGCATTTCACGGTGATCGAACTCGGCGGCGCGCATCTCGGTGGCGTCGCGGCGCTCGAAGACCGTGCGCGGGCGCCGAGCTACCAGGCAATGTTTCGCACCCTCGTCGATCTGCTCGCCCCGCAGCCGGGAGACCGCATTCTCGACGTCGGCGCCGGATCGGGAGCGCTCGACCGCATGCTCGCTCGCCGCCTCGGCGCGGAGGCTTGCATCGACGCGATCGACCACAATCGCTTTCTGCTGCGCGAGGCGGCGCAGCTCGCTCGCGACGTGCGGCCGCGAATGCGCTTCACGGCGGCCAGTGCCCTCGCGCTGCCCTTCGCGGCCAGCACCTTTGCCGCGATTTTCTCGGTCACCGTGCTCGAGGAGTGCGATGCCGACGCGGCCATCGCCGAGATGCTGCGCGTGGCGCGCCCCGGAGCACGCATCGGCCTCGTCGTGCGCGCCATCGACATGCCGCAGTGGTGGAACTTGACACTGCCGGCAGCGATCAAGGCGAAGGCGGAAGTGCCGCCGCAATCGGTCGGCCCGGGCGGAGTTGCCGATGCCAGCCTCTATGCGCGCATGCGGCGCGCCGGTCTGGTCGATCTCACGGCGTTTCCCGCGCTGATCACCCTCGACAACCCCGAGGGTCCAATCTGGCGCTACCGCGAGGATCACGTCCTCTCGGAACTCACCGCCGCCGAGACGGCGAGCTGGACTGCGGCGCGCGCAGAAGCCACCGAGGCCGGCGTGCTGTTGGGCGCGCATGTACTGCACTGCGCGGTCGCAACCAAACCCTGAGCCTGGTGCATACGCACCCCCGGGCAGGCGATCGCCTGCCAGCGGCGCAGGCGCGGACCACGCGCGCGTCTCACGCGGTTGCGCCGCCGTCGACCGCAAGGGTCGCACCGGTGACGAAGGAGGCCTCATCGGAGAGTAGAAACAGCGCCGCGTTGGCGACCTCCTCGGGTCTACCGGGACGGCCGAGCGGATTTTGTCCCCCGCGCCGGCGCACCAGTTCCTCCTTGTCGGCGCCCCGCGTATCCTGTTGATCGGGTCGGGCGACAAACACGCGCAACATCGGCGTGTCGATCGGACCCGGACAGATGGCGTTGCAGCGGATGTTCTCGCGTCCGTAGCGTTTGGCCATGGCGCGCACGAACCCGACCACGCCGTGCTTGGCCGCCGAGTATACCGGCGAGAACGGCGAACCCACCAGGCCCGAGGTCGATGCCGTGTACAACAGCGCGCCGCCGCCACGTGCGCGCAGCTCCGGCAGTGCCGCCTCGGTGGTGATCAGGACGGTGCGCAGATTGAGGGTCATGGCCAGCTCGAAATCGCGCAGGTCGATGCCTTCAACCGCGGCCGGCCCCGGGTGGCCCACGTGGTTCCACACGAAGTCGAGGCCGCCGAAGGCGCGCGCGGTCTCCGCAACGATTGTCCGCGCGTCGGCATCGCGCGTGAGATCGGCGACGAGAGCGAGCGCCCTGCCCCCGGCCGCGGTGATCTCGGCGACGACGGCGGCAACTCCGGCCGCGTCGATATCGACGACGGCAACGGCCGCCCCCTCCCTGGCGAAGCGCAGGGCGCCGGCACGTCCCATTCCCGAGGCGGCGGCGGTGACGATGCCGATCTTGTTATTCAGGCGCACGGTCATACTCCTCCTCATGGCGGCGCCAGCGGCGACCCCGGCGGCGGCGACCCCAGCTGCTGCAACGTCGCGCTTTCCTCCGCTTCGCGCAATCGGGTGCCGCGGCCCGAGACCGTGCGGCGCTGCGGGCAAGTTCGGGCTTGCCCGTTGCCGGCATTGGCATCTAATGGCCGGGACATGCGCTGCCAGCTCTAGCCCTCGCCAGGTCGACACATGACCCTGCCTCTCGCTGACACCCTGAAGATAGGCATCAACACCATGCTGCGCCGTACCGAGCCCGCGCACGCGCCCTGGGCGCCGCAAGTCGATGAGCTCGTCGGCATCGTCGAACAGGTCGACCG
>JBPYEF010000454.1:0-4562 GCA_051985875.1 Hyphomicrobiaceae bacterium | reverse complement strand
GCGGGCCTTGCTGTGGGGAGATCATCGCACTGTCTAGCAACTCGCTGCGCTGCGGGCAAGATTTTCCCTCGCGCCGCATGGCGTGGCGGGCCTCATCTGAGGCGCGCGAGCCGCCGCTGCACACGCGGGTCGGAGGGCCGCCCTCTCCACGCTCAGCGTGTGCTGATCCTCTCAAACACCCCGAGCATTGGACCGAGGGGAAGCAAATTGCCGCCGCGGCCGAGGGAGGGGACATACAAGCTCGGGGCGCTGCCCCCGTCGAGGAATAGCGCGTCCGCGCACCGCAGGCCCTCCCGGAACAGGTGGGCGAATTGCGCAAATGAGACCTCGCCATCGGAGATCGCAAACAGCACGGTGTGCTGATCGCGCACCCCTACACCGCTGCGCACCTTGAGCGAGGTGCTGTTCACGGCGAAGCGCGGATGCAGCCGGCCGTTGATCACCAGCATCGGGCCTGATTGCGTCGCCAGATCCGCGTGCGGGTGCTGGCGCAGAAAGGCACCGGTTTCAAGCACGCCGCCGCTCTCGCCCGTCACGAAGAACACCCCGTTCGGCTTCATATGAAAGTTACCGTGTCCGGACAGGGTATTGGCGCGAGTAAGTTCCCGTCCCTGCTCGATGTACAGGCCAACCGGCTTCAGCGTCGCGTCGAACATGCCCGCGTTGATGGCAAAGATCAGCGCTCCCGATGAGCCGGTGAGCGCACGCGGCAAGGCGCGCAGATAGGCGTAGGGTTGTCCGTCTGGTCCCTTCCAGTAGAGCCTGATCGCATTCCTGCGCAGGTCGACCTCGCAGACCGTGTAGGTGCTGCGCTGATGGATGAGCGTCCGGCAGGGCTGCCCTTCGGCCGCGACGGCGTGGGGTGCAGGGAGCAGGGCCGCGCCCGCCAGTAGCAGCGCAGCTGCGCACCTTGCCAATGTCACGTGTTTGCCCATGGTGCACGGGCTAGCGCACGGCGATGGCCACAATGCGGAGGGACCCGATGCGCCGGCTCCATGGCTCGATGAGATGCGCGATGCGATGCGCGATGCGATGCTTAATGCGCCCAGAAATATGCGCAATGCCATCACCTCTCGTCTAGCCTTGCAGCGCCCGGTTTCCGACCCGCCGCCGCGGTGTGGCAAGGCCTCAGGGCGGTACTGGTGCGACCTAAGCGCGGGGGCAGGCCGATGGCGGGCGGCTTCCCGCCGGACGTCTGGCGAGGAACACTTCTCCGCCCAGCGAGTTGGCTGGCAGCGGCCCACTATCCCGAACCTACTGTCACACATGGCCAAGTCCGCAAGGAGCCGCGCCGCGCCGGCCAAAGAGGACAACCAGCTGCTCGCGGCACTCGACGGCGGCGAGCGCAGGCTGTTGCAGGCGCGGCTCGAGCCGGTCGGCCTCACCTCGCGCGAGGTGCTGTTCGAACCGGGACAGGAGATTAGGCACGTGTATTTCCTGCGCAAGGGCTTGGTCGCGGCGGTGCGGGACCTCAGGAGCGGCGACGGCGTCGAGGTGGCGAGCATCGGCAGCGAGGGGATGGTCGGCATTCCCCTGGTGTTGGGCGCACGCACCACGGCCAGTCGGCTCCTCGTGCAGGTCGCGGGCGGAGCGCTGCGCGTCGAAGCCGATGCCTTTCGCAGTGCGCTCGAGCAACTCCCCACTCTGCGGCTGCTGCTGCAGCGCTATGCGCTTGCGCGCCTTCGCGAGGTGGCGCAGACGGCCGCCTGCAACCAGGCGCATACGGTCGAGGAGCGGTGCGCCAAGTGGCTGCTGTTGACGCATGACCGCGTGGGCACGCCGAGCTTTGCCCTGCCCCAGGAGTTCCTTGCACAGATGCTCGGCGTACACCGTGCGACGGTGTCGCTGGTCGCCTGGGCGCTGCAATCGGCCGGGGTAATCACCTATATTCGCGGTACCATCACGATTGTCGACCGGGTGGGGCTCGAGGCCGCATCCTGCGCATGCTATCGCATCATCTCCGAGGAGTACCGCGGCTTGCGGGGGCACACGCCCTAATACGCTCGCCGCGAGCGGGATCGGCAAGCCTGACGCCGGGCAAGCCGCCGCGCAGCGCACAGGTGTGCGAAGCGGCAAATCTGCAGCGTCGGCCCGATCCGGAGGCGCCACCTCGCGCCAAGCTTGGAAGCGCGACGGCCAAATTCTGCGCAGTGCGGAGGGACGTGCACACCGGGGCGCGCTTACAAGCATCCGCGCTCGGTTATCGGCCCCTTAACACTTTTCCGTGCATAAGTTACTGTATTCATTGGTGGAGCCGAGGGGAATCGAACCCCTGACCTCTGCAGTGCGATTGCAGCGCTCTCCCATCTGAGCTACGGCCCCGAGGTTCACGCCATTTACGTGTCGACCCAACTCCTTGTCAAGAAACCGCCTCCAGCTCCGCGCCCGCATCCGGATAATCTTGTTTGTGAGCCGTGCGCCCTTTAAACGTCGCTCGAACCGCGACGTCGCCAAAGAGTAGGTCCATGCTCGAGCTGCTGAGTTTTATAAGCGCTTTGATCACGCTCTACATCTACGTGATCATCGCCAGTGCCGTCATGAGCTGGCTTATCGCGTTCAATGTCGTGAACCTCTACAACCCGCTTGTGCGTTCAATTTGCCAAGCACTTCAGGCGGTCACGGAACCGTTGCAGAGGCCGATCCGACGATTGCTGCCGGATATGGGCGGGGTCGATATTTCTCCGGTTCTGCTTATTTTGGGCTGCTGGTTCGTGCAGTCCGTCGTGCTACCGAATATTGCGAAGCTTGTGGTGTGATGCGATGGGCGGTGCGTTACGGTGGCGGTTCGAGCTCCTGGAGCGGCTTCCGGTCGGGCGGCGATGAAACGGATGCAACGGCAAAGATAGCGATCGGCGTGAGCATACGGCCGGAGGCGGAAAGGCGCGCTTTCGCGGGTAAAACGTCGCGCCTTCGTGCCGGCGGCTGCGCGAGGCCTGCAACCACAAAAATCCAATCCGCTTGAGGGGTCTACGTTGAGCATGCTGTCGGCCCTCTGGTGGAACTTGAAACACGTGCTGGTGGATTGAGGCCATGGCGCGAGGGCGCATCATCGACGGCAAAGCCTTGGCGCAGACGCTACGCCATGCGGTCGCCGCCGAGGTGGCCGCGCTACGGCGCGAGCACGGCGTCACCCCGGGCCTCGCGGTGGTGCTGGTCGGAGACGATGCGGCGAGCCGGATCTACGTGCGCAACAAGGTGGCCGCGGTCCGCGAGGCGGGGATGGTCTCGATCGAGCAGAGACTTCCCGCCGACACCACCGTCTCTGTGCTGTTGGCCCTGCTCGATGCGCTCAACCGGCGCAGCGACGTGCACGGCATTCTCGTGCAGCTCCCCCTGCCCCCGCAGATTTCCGCCCGCACGGTCAGCGAGGCGATCGATCCCGCCAAGGACGTCGACGGCTTGCATCCCCTGAACGTCGGCCGCCTCGCCGCAGGAGGCCCGGCGCTGACGCCCTGCACCCCGCGCGGCTGCTTGATGATGGCAAAGTCCGTAACCCCAGACCTCACCGGCTTCGAGGCCGTGATCATCGGCCGGTCGAGCATCGTCGGCAAGCCGATGGCGCAGCTGCTGTTGGCCGAGAATTGCACCGTCACCCTAGCCCACTCGCGTACGCGCGAGCTGCCCTCCGTGGTGCGCCGCGCCGATCTCGTCATTGCGGCCGTGGGCAGGGCGGAGATGGTGCGCGGCAGCTGGATCAAGCCGGGTGCAACCGTCATCGACGTCGGCATCAATCGCATGCCCGTACCGGGCGGCAGCAGGCTGCTCGGCGACGTATGCTTTGCGGAGGCCGTGCAGGTCGCCGGTGCCATCACGCCGGTGCCGGGCGGCGTCGGCCCGATGACGCTTGCCTACCTGCTGCGCAACACGCTGGATGCCGCGCGCAGACAGCTCAGCCCGCATAACCCGTAACGATGACAAGTTCGGTCTCGCTCGCCTCCTGGCGGATACGCGCGGCGGCCTGATACTCCGGGGACTGGTAACAGGCCTTGGCCGCGGCAAGGCTGTCGAATTCGATGACGACGTGACGGCGGGGCGCCGCGGGTCCCTCGACCACCTCGGCGGCTCCCCCGCGCACCAGGAAACGTCCGTTGTATTTGCCCAAGGCCGCCGCGTTGGCTGCGACATAGTCCTGGTAACGCTCCGCGTTGGTAATTCTCACATGGGCAATCCAGTAACCCTTCTCGGCCATGGCAAGAGCTCTCCGCATTTGCTTGCGCACCGATTCTCCTGGCGCGGTCAAGCTCGTTGCGCCGCCGGGTGATGCGCGCTGGGACCAAGCGTCGCGCCACCGCTTAGTTTTTTCGCCACGCTGGCTTGGCGCGAAGCGGGGCGCTGTGCCATCCTAAGACGGGTAAGCTGTTGGAGGAAGGTTACGATGCGCTACGAGGCGCCGAGTTCGCTCGACCAGGCGATCGCGCTGCTCACCAACGCCACCGGGGAGGCCAGGGTGCTCGCCGGCGGCACAGATCTGCTGGTGCAGATGAAGACCGACGTGATCGAGCCTACGCTCGTGGTCGACGTCAAGGGGATTGCCGAACTGCGCCAAATCAGGGAGGAGGGCG
>JBPYEF010000453.1:0-11825 GCA_051985875.1 Hyphomicrobiaceae bacterium | reverse complement strand
GGATTACCGATGCCTGCTCCTTACACACTCCACGGCGTCTGGCTATCTGGGCCCACCTACAAGGTAGGCCTAATGCTGTCGATGACCGGGCAGAAGTTCGACTACGAGTTCGTCAATTTGCGCGAGGGCGCGCACCAGAAACCCGAGTACAAGGCGAAGAACCGCTTCGGCGTCGTTCCCTGCCTGACGGTTGCAGCGACGGGCAAGAACCTCTGCCAGGCCGCGGCCATTCTCGGCTATCTCGCCCAGGCGACCGGAAAGTTTGCCGGTGCGTCCGCCGATGAGCAGCAGGAGATGCGCGAATGGATGCTTTGGAGCTATGACCGCTTGGTTCCGCCCATCTATCGCCTGCGTGCGGCAAAAGCCGGGTTCCGCAAGTTCGATCCGGCAACCGTCGAGATGTATACGGCGGAAGGAAAGGCCGCGCTGAAGCTGCTTGACGACCATCTCAAAGGCCGGACGTGGGTGGTCGGCAACAGCGCGACGATTGCCGACATAGACCTCTACGGCGTCGCGCACTATGCGACCGACGCGGGATTCAACCTCGCCGACTATCCCAATATCCAAGGCTGGGTGCGGCGGATCGAGGCGCTGCCGGGGTACGGCAAACCCGACGCGATCCTGCCGAAGGCGACACAGGCGGCCGCCTGAGGCGGGGCGCAATTTTGCCGCGTCCGCTCCGCGCCCTGGCGCAGCCGGCGTCCTTCCGGTGAGTTGCCCAGGGTTGCCCAGGTTGTCGGGAGTTGTCGGGCGGCGCGTTCGGCCGCAGGCCGATGATCGCTTTCCGCGCCGCCCTTGCTCGGATCACTGCGAGTAATCCCGAGCTGGTCCCGAGCGCAGCACCCATCTCGCTCGGGGCGGGCCATGTCGTTTCGGCCGTGACGCGGAGCACCTCGCACCTGTGCTAGGCTTCCGCGTGCCGCCGGCCGCATTGCGTCACGGGAAGGGGAACATGCGCGCGTTCATGAACAGGCTCAGAGCCAGGGGCGAGCTGCTCGAGGTGCAGCGGCCGGTCGATCCAAAGCACGAGCTGGCTGCCGTGACCGACGCCGCGCACAAGCGCTGGGGCAAACCCATCCTGTTCCACAGTGTCATCGGCTCGAAGTTACCGGTGCTGACAAACATCTACGGCTCGCGCGCGCGGCTCGCGGAGATCATCGGCATCGGCCCGGACGATTTCTGTAAGCAGTGGAACAATCTCGCCGCCATCGCCGGCGCGCGCGCGGCGCCGAGCTCGCCGGCGGCCGAGGAGCCCATCGCCTACGTCGACTGCAGGCTGCAGGATTTGCCGCTGATCACCTATTCCGAGCGCGATGCCGCCCCCTACTTCACGTCCGCGATGTTTCTCGCCAAGGAGCCGGAGACGGGCGTGCAGAACCTTTCCTTCCATCGTTCGATGTACGTGAGCGATACGGAGCTGCGCTGCCGCCTGGCGCCGCGCCACCATCTGACGATGTACCACGAGAAGGCGGAGCAACGCGGCGAGCACCTCGAGGCGGCGATGCTGATCGGGCCTCCACCAGCTACATTTCTGGCGGCCGCCGCGCCGCTGCCCTATGACGCCGACGAGATGGAAGTGGCCGCCAGACTGCAGGGCGCGCCGATCCCCATGCGACGCTGCAAGCACGTCGACCTGATGGTTCCGGCGACGACGGAAATCGTGATCGAGGGCAGATTCCTGCCCAACGTCCGGCGCGACGAGGGTCCGTTCGGCGAATTCATGGGCTACTATACGCCCGTCGGACAGAACGCCGTCTTCGAGGTGCTGGGCGTCACCCGGCGCACGGATGCGATCTTCCATTCGATTCTCTGCGGGTCCTCAGAAGAGGTGCTGACGCTCGAACTATCGGTGGCAGCCAACATCTATCAGCGCATCAGCGCCGTCCTTCCAGGAATCCTCGACGTCACATGCCAACCATTCGTGCTGCATACCGTCGTGAAGATCAAGCAGCACTACGAGGGCCACGGCCGCCAGGTGCTGCTTGCGGTATTCGGTGCGGAGCCGACCTGGGCAAAGGCCTGCACGGTGGTCGACGAGGACGTCGACATCTACAGCATGGACGATGTGATGTGGGCCGTGCTCACCCGCTCGCGTCCGGACAAGGACGTGTTGATCATTCCCGATACACCCTCGTTTTATCGCGACCCCCATAAGGAGCATTGGGGGCGGCTTGGCATCGACGCTACGGCGCCCTTCGGCCGGCGACACGAATACGAGCGCAAGAAGATCCCTGGTGCCAATTGCGTCGACCTTGCGCGGTATTTCGGCCAGACTTGAGAAGAGACTCGCGCCCGAGACTTGCGCCCAAGGCGGACCGTTCCTGGAGGCATGCATGCGTAGATCGAGGAAGTTGACCGCACTGGTACTCGCCCTGGCGGCCTGGCCTGCGTTCGTTGCCGCTGCGCACGGCGCGACTCCGGTCAAGGCGATTACCTTCTTGACGAACTACGTCTTCAACGGCCGCCACGCGCCGTTCTTCGTCGGCCTGGAGAAGGGCTTCTACAAAGAGGCGGGTTTCGACATTCAGATCAAGCCGGCGACCGGCAGCGGCTTTGTCATTACGGCGATCGATGGCGGCAAGGCCGACTACGGCATGGCCGATGTGAGCTCCGTGGCACAGGGGATCCTCAAGGGGGCCAAGGTCAAGGGCTTCATGGTCTACACCGATGTCACGACCAATGGCCTTGCGGCGCTCGCGCCTTATCCGACGCCCGAATCGGTAGTCGGCAAGAAGATCGCCGCGAGCCAGACCGACAGCGTGCGCGTCATCCTGCCGATCATCTTCGATGCCCGCAAGCTCGACGCCACCTCGCTCAATTGGCAGGCGGCCGACCCGAGCGTCTACGCTTCGCTGTTGCTCAGCGGACAGGTCGATCTGTTGACCGCGACCTCGGATGGCGATCTGCCGGCATTGGCGAAGATCACCGCACCCCAGGGCAAGACGGTGTATTTCTCCTCCTTTGCCGATTGGGGCTACGACATATTCGGCTACGTTCTGATCGGTTCGAGCGCCGCGCTAGCGAACGACCCCGACGAGGCCAGACGCTTCGCCGAGGCTACCAAGAAGTCCGTCCGCTACGCGATTGCTAACCCGGAAGAGACGGCGCAGATCATGGTGAAGCACAATCCAACGATGAATCTCGACACCGTTACGGCGCAATGGACGCAAACGATCAAGTCGATGCAAACCCCTTACGTTGCCCAGCACGGCTACGGCGTCGCGACCGAAGATCGGATCGCAAGATCGATTGCTCTCGTAAAAAAGGCGCTCAAGCTCGATGGCGAGCTCAAGCCGACCGACATCTATCTGAGCGTCGACCCGTAGTCGGGCTCACCCGCTGCGACAGGCGGCGGCGCCCGCGTCAGTTGTGTGGCCGGCGTGTCGATCACGGTGGAACACGTCTCGAAGTCCTTTGCCGCCACCTCGGCGGTCGAGGACGTCTCGTTCGTGGTGGCGGACAACAGTTTCGTGTCGATCGTCGGTCCGAGCGGATGCGGCAAATCGACAATGCTGCGCATGGTGGCCGGGCTGATGCGGCCGAGCGCGGGGCGAATTACCCTAGGCGGCGAGCCGGTCGAGCGGCCGCTGCGCGGCATCGGCATGGTATTCCAGACGCCCGTGCTGCTACCCTGGCGAACGACGCTCGGCAACATCCTGTTCGTCGCCGAGATGGGCCGACACAGCGTTGCCGCGCATCGCCGCCGTGCCAAGGAGCTGCTGGCGCTGGCCGGACTCGCCGGCTTCGAGAACAGCTATCCGCACGAGCTGTCCGGAGGCATGCAGCAGCGCGCATCCATCTGTCGGGCGATGCTGCTGAAGCCGCCACTGATCCTGATGGACGAGCCGTTCGGTGCGCTCGACGTCATCACCCGCGAGCGCATGGGCTTCGCATTGCAAACGCTGTGGGAGGAGAGTCGCAGTACGGTTCTGTTCGTCACGCATAGCATCAGCGAAGCCGTGCTCCTGTCGGACTGCGTCATCGTCATGACGCCGAGACCGGGGCGCATACGCAACGTCGTTGCCATTGACTTGCCGCGCCCGCGCCGCAGCCAGGCGCTGGCAACGCCGCGCTTCCAGGCGCTGTGCGCGCAGGTTCGCGAGGGCATCGAGGCGCTATGGATAGAGTAGGTTATGGATAGAGTAGGTCACGGGCACTCGCGCGTGTTCGGCGCGGCCATGAGCGTGATCCGGCCGGCACTCGGGTTTGCCGCATTGATCGCGGTCTGGCAGGTCGGTGCGCCGCTCGCTGGCATACCCGCCTACGTCCTGCCGCTGCCGTCGAGCGTCGCCGTGCGCTTCGTCGAAACCTTTCCCGTCCAGCTGCACGGCTTGGCAACCACCGCATTCACCACCCTCGCCGGTTTGGTGCTCGCCCTGGTGTGCGGCGTCTTGCTGGCGTTGTTGGTGCTCTATGTCCCGCTGCTGAGGTCGCTGATCATGCCGTTGCTCGCGGCCTTCAACAGCATCCCCAAGATCGCTGTCGCACCGCTGTTCGTGATCTGGTTCGGACTAGATTACCAGCCGAAAATACTGCTCGCCTTCCTGCTCGCCCTGTTTCCGATTTTTGTCAATTCGCTTACCGGTCTCGGGGAAATAGAGCCGGACATGATCGATCTGTCGACGCTGGCCGGCGGCACCCCCTGGCGCATCTTCCGCAAGGTACGCCTGATGAACGCCATTCCCTACATCACCGACGCGATGAAGGTTGCCTTCCCTCTTGCCCTGGTTGGATCGATCGTCGGCGAGTTCATCGGCGGCAATGACGGCATCGGCCATCTGATTCTCTCCGGGCAGTTCGACATCGACACGCCTCTGGTGTTTGCAGCGCTGCTTGCAATCACGGTCTTCACCACGCTCGGCATCGCCGCCATCAGCCTGCTCGAGAACGCCTTCCTGAAGTGGCGCCCCTCGCAGCGCAAGCGCTGAATGCGGATGCGCAAAGCGCCGAGGCCGCGCGCACTGCTGCGTCAGGCGTTCGGGGGCTTGGCACGCGTCGCCTTGAGACGGAGCGCTGGGCGCGACAGCGCGCGCTCGCGCCGCGCCAAGGAGGCAGCAGCGACGCGGCCTCACGCTCCTCTCAAACAGGCAGACCGTGCCGGCCCCGTGCCGGCAGTTGGGCGTTGGCCGCTTGGTTGCGGCGCGGGCCAGCGGCGTGCCCTCGACGCATGGGCGGGCCGGCGTGACAGGGCCCGGTTCGGTCGCTAAGAGAAGGCGGCGCAAAAAAATAGGACAACCGCGTGCAGGATGACGGTTCCGATGCTGGCCTGCTGCATCACGAGGACCTCGTGGTCGGGACGCCGTACGTCCTCGCTTCGCGGACCGTGACCGGGGACGAGATCGTCGCCTTCGCCGCCGCTTATGATCCGCAGCGGCCGCACATCGCTGAGGGCGGCGTTATCACCACCGCACTGTGTGCCTCGCCGCTGCACACCTGCACGATCATGATGCGCATGCTGTGCGATGGCCTGCTCAATCGCGTCGCTTCGCTGGGAGCGCCCGGCATCGATGAGGTCACATGGCTACTGCCGGTGCGACCCGGAGACGTGGTAAGTGCCCGCTACACGGTGGTGGCGCAGCGCACACTGGCCTCACGGCGGGACGTCGGTATCTCCAAGGTGATCGTCGAGCTCCTGAAGGAGAAGGGCGAGATTGCGACCCGTTGGATCACAAACCAGCTCGTGCGCCGGCGCTGCCCCGCTGCCTCTGGCGCAAGCACGCCGCCGCGGCAAGCGCGCCCGCCGATCGTCAGCCTGTGGCAGGACGCAGGACCGGCCGCGGCTCCGGGGTGCGATGCGTTCTTCGAGGACAGCTGCATCGGCGCGACGACCGAGTTCGGCAGCCATGTGTTCCGCGAGCAGGACATCGTCGCCTTCGCGCGCCGCTTCGACCCGCAGCCGTTCCACCTCGATCCCGCCAGGGCCAAGGCGTCGCTGTTCGGGGCGTTGTGTGCCTCTGGATGGCACACGGTTGCGGTCTTCGTGCGCCAATCGGTGTCGGCACGCGTCCGCAGCAATGCCGACGCCCGTGCCCGCGGCGGCGCGCTTCCCGCCGTTGAAACGCCCCAGGCTTGGCGGGATCTGCGCTGGCCGAGACCCGTATACGCCGGCGACGCCGTCGCATTCCGCAGCCGCTTGGTGGCGAAGGACGCCGGCGCCGGGCGCTCCGACCGGGGACTTCTCGTGCACGAGGTACAGGGGCGCAACCAGAAGGGTGAAATCGTTCTCGCTTTCACCGTCGAGACGCCGGTCGAACGCCGCCGGCCCGGCCCTCCCTGAGCACTACGAGGATCACCGCGTCCGGGGGGCTGCTGCAGCGCGTGGCGCTGGCTGGCTCAGCGCAATGCCGCGGCCATGTTGCCGCCGTCGACGGTCACCACGTGGCCGGTCGTTGCCCGCGCGCTCGCCAGCGCGAGGAACGCGTGCGCCACGTCGGCGACGGTGACCTCGCGTTTGAGGAGGTTGCCCTGCATGTATGCGGTCTCGCTCAGCCCGCGCGCGGCCGCGCGCTCAGTGACCATCGCCTCGCTCAGTAGCCCCGTGCGCACGCGATCGGCATTGACGCCGTTGGCGCGGATGCCATCGCTCCCGTAGTCGAGTGCGTATTGGCGCATCAGTGCAAGCGTCGCCGCCTTGGGAAGACCGTATGGCCCGAAGTCCGGGCCCGGGTTGATCGCCTGCTTGGAAATGTTGAACAGCAGCACACCCCCCGTACCCTGCTGCTGCATGATGCTTACCGCCGCCTTGGCAACGGCCTGATGGGCAAAGAAGTTGAGCTCGAAGCTCGCGCGCAGCACATCGTCGCCGACCTCGCCGATCTTGCCCTGCCAGGCGGCGCCGGCGTTGGAGACGACGATGTCGAGGCCGCCAAAGCGCGCGACGATTTGCGCAAAAGCGGCGGCCAGCTCGCGCTGCTGCGTCACGTCGCAGGCGAGCGCAAGGCCTCCGACCTCGTGCGCGACCCGCTCCGCCGCCGCCAGCGCCTTGTCCAAGACCGCCACGCTCGCCCCCTCCGCTGCGAATGCCTGGGCGGTGGCGCGGCCGATGCCGCTGCCGGCGCCGGTCACCAACGCGACCTGGCCGGCGAAGCGCTTTTCCGCGGCTCCCTTCAGTTTGGCCTGCTCCAGGCTCCAGTACTCGACGTCGAACGCGTCGGCCTCGCCCAGCGGCTCGAAGCGGCCGATGGTCTCAGCGTCGGTGACGACGCGCACGGCGTTCTCCGCGAGATCGGCGGCGATGGCCGAGGCCGCGGGCGTGCTGCCGATGCCGTAGAGGCCGATCCCCGGAACCAGAACCACACGCGGCAGCGCATCGAGCTTGGTCTTGCGCTCAGCGGCGCAGGCGTTGAAGTGCGCAAAGGTCGCATCATAGCGAGCCATGTAGGCGCCGACCGCAGCATGCACCGCCGCCTTGAACGCCCCGAGCTCGCCGGCGCTCGGCGCCGGAACCAGCAGCGGCCTGTTCTTGGTGCGAATGACGTGGTCGGGGGTGACGACGCCACGCTGCGAATAGCTGGCGAGTTCGGCGCCGTTGACATAGGCGAGGATCAGCGGACTTTTGCGGAAGGTGAGCAGGACGCGGCGCCGGTCGCCCGACGCCGACGCCGGGCCGGCGCACGCGCCGCGAATGATCGGCGCGATCGCCTCGGGTGCGGCGAGCGACGCTGGCAGGGTCGCTTGCGCTAGCGCACGCCCGCGTGGTGCCGCGAGCCTTTGTTCCGCGCGCGTTACGAGCGCGATCATGCGCTCGTAGGCCTCGCGTGCGGTCGCGCCGAACGTGAATATGCCGTGCTTGTCGAGGATCAACCCGCCGACACCCGGGCTTTCCTCGAACACCGCGCCGGCGAGCTTGGCCAGCCGGAACCCGGGAAGCACGTAGGGCACGAAGCCCACCGCGTCGCCGAAGGCCTCGGCGACGAGCGCACGGCTGTTTGGCTGGTCGACAAGGCTCAAGACCGCCGCGGCGTGCGTGTGGTCGATGAACTTGTGCGGCAGGAACGCGTGCAGCAGCGTTTCGACCGAGGGGCTCGGGGCGTTGGCGTCGAGCAAGTTGCGGCGCAGAAAACTCACCATGTCCGCATCCGACAACGCGTCGAGATCGCGCGCCTGGCGCAGCGGCGCGAGCAACACCGCCGGGAGCCCGGCAGGCTCGATGTCACCCATGTCCCAGCCCGAGCCCTTGACGCACAGCACGGACTGCTCGGTTCCAAACAAGTCCCGGGCGTGCGTCTTTACGGACGTGTTGCCGCCGCCGTGCAGCACCAACGACGGATCGGATCCGAGCAGCCGCGTCGTGTAAATCCGCAGCGCGACATCTTCGCCGATGCCCGTCTGCGCGTAGCTTGCGACCGCCCGTTCGGCGTCGGCGTCACTCCAGCGGCTGCGCATTGGCTTGCTACTCGGGTTGGCAACGAACGGTCATCGTGCCCTGCTGCGTCTCGCGCCCGTCCGCACACGCCCGATGGCGCGGCGATCGCCAAGCAAAAGCAGCGGGGGCGGTCGCGTCGCGGTCAGTACCGCCGGTCGCCCATGCATCGCACGTCCTCTGGTCGATTTCGAGACCGGCGTGGGGCGGCTGCAGCAGGAGCGGTGCGCCGGCGCGCCCACGCCGGTCGCGCGGTCGCCTGCGCGAAAGGATCATCGCGCGCCGCCATAGAGGCCGGCCAAGCCCTCATGCGAGGCGCGACACAGGCCGCGTTCCGTGATCAGGCCCGTGACCAGCCGCGAGGGGGTGACGTCGAAGGCGTCGTTGCGTGCGGGGCTGCCGGGTGCGGCGATCTCGACGGCAACGATCTCGCCCTGCGGGGTGCGTCCACTCAGGGTGAGTACCTCATCGGCGCCCCGCTCCTCGATTGGAATGTCGCTGCCCGCGGCCAGCGCCCAATCGATGGTTGCGTGCGGGCAGGCGACATGGAAGGGCACGCCGTTGTCGATGGCGGCCAGCGCCTTCAGGTAGGTGCCGATCTTGTTCGCCACGTCGCCGTTGCTGGTGACGCGGTCGGCGCCGACGATACACAGATCGACGAGCCCCCGCTGCATGAGATGGCCGCCGGCGTTGTCGACGATGATCGTGTGGGGTACGCCATGGGCGCCGAGCTCGAAGGCGGTCAGCGCTGCGCCCTGATTGCGCGGCCGCGTCTCGTCCACCCAGACGTGCACGGGAATGCCGGCATCATGCGCGGCGTAAACGGGCGCGAGGGCGGTGCCGCGGTCGACAGTCGCCAACCATCCGGCATTGCAGTGCGTGAGCACGTTGACGCGCTCGCCGCGCCCCTTGCGCGCAGCGATGTCGCAGATCAGCCTGCTGCCGTGCACGCCGATGGCCGTGTTGGCGGCAACGTCGGCCTCGCAGATCTCTTCGGCGCACTTATAGGCTGCCGCGGCGCGCGCTTGTGGCGGCAGGCAGCGGACGACGGCGGCAACCGTCTCTAGTGCCCAGCGCAGATTGACGGCCGTCGGGCGCTGGCGCCCGAGCAGGGTGATCGCCGCTTGCAGCGCCGCATCGCTCGCGTCCCGCCGCAGGGCAAGACACATGCCGTAGGCAGCCGTCGCCCCGATCAGTGGCGCACCCCGCACCTGCATCGTCCGGATCGCGCGCGCAGCCTCCTCGAGGCTTTCCAGCCGGGCGACGACGAGCGCGTGCGGCAGTTTCGTCTGGTCGATGATCTCGACCGACCAGCCATCGCCGGCCAACCAGATCGTGCGGAACACCCTGCCATTGATCTTCACGTCGGCGGCCCCTTGCCTCGATCGCGCGGCGCCACTGCCGCGGTGGCCTCGACCGCACTGTGGCACCTCCGCGGCAAACCGCAAGCACTAGCGCCCCATTACGGCCGCGCGTCCATCGCCTCCGAGCTAGCCGGCAGGGCCGACGCGCGCAAGATCGTCTGGCGCCGACGGCCGTCCTCGGTGCACCTGCGGAGGCGGGTTGGCGGTTGCCGTTCGCCCCCCTTTCGGGGGATGATGGCCGCAGCGGAACGGTGACGGCGATGGCGAACGACAAGCATGGCGCGACGAGCGGGGACACGTTGTACACGGCCGAGGTGTTCAGGGACCGCCCGGACAGCGCCGCCAACTTGACAAGCAGCATCGGCGCCGAACAGGGCCTCGAATTGTTTGGGGATACCAAGTCGGCCCGGCGCGGAAGGCCCACGAAGACCTATCGCGAGCCGGCGCGCACCGTCCCGGTGTTCGCGGAGGCGGATGTGCTCGTCGTCGGCGGCGGGCCAGCCGGGACCGCGGCGGCGATCTCTGCCGCGCGCCTCGGCGCCGATGTTCTATTGCTCGAGCGCTACAACCATCTTGGCGGCCTGTCGACCGGCGGGCTCGTCATTTGGATCGACCGCATGTCCGACTGGTCGGGGACGCACATCATCCGCGGCATCGCCAGCGACATCATGGACCGTCTGCCACGCGGCGCGATTCAGGGACCAGAGCGGCGCGACTGGGGCTCGCGGGATGCGGCCACGGCCGCCTACTGGGCACAGCGCACCGCCGCATTCCACGGGATCGTCACCTGGTCACCGACCGTCGATCCGGAGGCCTTGAAGACGCTGTCGCTGCAGATGGTGCGCGAGGCCAAGGTGCGGCTGGTGCTGCACGCCTGGGCGGCGGCACCGATGCTCGAGGGCAACCGCGTTACGGGCGTGCTGTTTGAGAGCAAGGAGGGCCGCCAGGCGATCGCCGCCAAGGTGGTGGTCGATACCACCGGCGATGCCGATCTGATCGCCCGTACCTCCGCGTGCTTCGAGTCCGATATTGATGCCAACGACATACACCACTGCATCAATACGGCGTTCCTGCTCGGCGGTGTCGATATGGAGCGATGGCTTGCGTTCCGCAGGAGCGATGCGCAGGGCTTTGCCGCGTTCATGGCGACCGGCAGGCAAAAGCTCACGTTCTTCGAGAAGCCGTTCGTCTCCTGGCGCAATGACGTCGCCCTGTTCATGGGGCCGCGCCTATCGGGCTACAGCGCCGTCGACGTCGAGGACCTGACGGCCGTCGAGCTGCGCTCGCGCGATCTCGCCAGCGGCCACCTCGAGGTGTACCGCTCCTGCGCTCCCGGGTTTGAAGGCGCCTTTCTGATGCTCGGGGCTCCGCAAATCGGCGTGCGCCACAGCCGCCGCTTGGCCGGGGTGCGCAAGGTGACGCGCCAGCAGTGGGACGCTGGCCATGTCTGGGATGACGAGATCGGCGTGTCGACCTCGCTGTCGCCGAAGTTCGCCAACATCTCCATTCCCTACGGCGCACTTATTCCGACGGAGCTCGACAATATTCTCGGTGCTGGCAGACATGTGGCCTGCGATGCAAGCTCGCACACCTTCCTGCGGGAGATCCCGCAGTGCTGGCTGACGGGACAGGCGGCAGGCATCGCCGCTGCGCTCGCCGCCGCGAAGGCGCAGCCCCCGAAGGACCTCGACCCGCGCGCCGTGCAACGCGAGCTGTTGCGCCAGGGCGCTTACCTGTCGCCGGCGACGACGGCGGCGCTGAGGCCCTCGGCCGCCGAATAGCGTGCGACGTGGCGCGGCGCGGGCCGGGCGCTACGCCGCGCCTCAGGCGCCACGCGCAGCGGTTCTCGGGCGCCGTATGCAGCGGATCTCAGGCGCCAAGCGCAGCGGATAGTGTGTGGGCGATCGTGTGTCGGGCGCGGCGGCGCCTCAATGGCCGTCGAAGGCCATCAGCGCGTGCCAGCGGATGCCATGCGCGGACAGCTTGGCCGTACCGCCGAGCGCCGGCAGGTCGATGATGAAGGTCGCCCCGGCGATCTCGCCGCCCGAGCGGCCGACGAGCTTGACGGCGGCCTCTGCCGTGCCGCCGGTGGCGATCAG
>JBPYEF010000452.1:0-4771 GCA_051985875.1 Hyphomicrobiaceae bacterium | reverse complement strand
GTCCCGCATCTCCCCGTTGCCGGCCGAGTGCGCGGCGGCGCCGACCGGGTGCGCGCCGGCGAGCGACGCCGACGGCAGCATGCCGATCGAGCCGGTCAGCATCGCTGCCTCGTCGGAAAGCATGTCGCCGAACAGGTTGTCGCAGACGATGACATCGAACTGCTTGGGGTTGCGCACCAGCTGCATGGCGCAGGCATCCGCCAGAATGTGCTGCAGCTCGACGTCGCGCGCTTCGGCGGCGTGCATGCGCGTCATCACCTCGTGCCACAGCACGCCGGTCAACATCACGTTGCGCTTCTCAGCCGAATGCACGCGCCTGCGCCGCCGGCGGGCAAGATCGAAGGCCACGCGCGCGATGCGCTCGATCTCGTGCGTGGCGTAGATGGTCGTGTCCACCGCACGCCGCTCGCCGTTCTCGAGCGTGACGATCTCTTTTGGCGTGCCGAAATAGGTGCCGCCCGTCAACTCGCGCAGAATCAGGATGTCCAGCCCTTCGATGTGCTCGCGCTTGAGCGTGGAAGCCTCCGCCAGTGCCGGATAGCAGATCGCGGGTCGCAGATTGGCAAACAGCTCCAGCTCCTTGCGCAGCGCGAGCAGGCCCGCCTCCGGCCGAAGCGCATAAGCCACCCCATCCCACTTCGGACCACCGACGGCGCCGAACAGAATGGCATCTGCGGCGCGCGCCTTGGCAAGCGTTTCGGCGCTGAGCGGCACGCCGTGGGCGTCGATGGCCGCGCCGCCGACCAGCTCCGTCTCGGTGTGGAAGCGCATCTGGCGTGCATTGAAAAATGCGATGACGCGCTCGACCTCGGCCATCACCTCCGGCCCGATGCCGTCGCCCGGAAGCAGCAGCAGAGCGTGCATGGTCATCGGCCTCCTCCCGCTGCGCGCCAAGCGCGCATCCCGCCGTCCTGCGGGGATTGCTAGCTTGCCGGCCGGCGTCGCGCAAGCACGGGCGCGCTGCCGGCGCGGTGCGCCCCCGCGAACACGCTGATGACAATCGCGCCCCCGATCGGCTACACCACGCCAGAAAGCGCGCTTTTTGCGCCCTCTTTCGCTGCGAGGAAGAACGTCATGCTGCGGCTCGCTGCCAACCTCACGCGCCTCGGCACGGAGACCGCCTTCGAGGTGCTGGCACGCGCCGCCGACCTGGAGCGGCGGGGGAGGAGCATTATCAACCTCGGCATCGGTCAGCCCGACTTCAAGACGCCCGAGCACATCGTCGAGGCGGCGGTCAAGGCCATGCGCGATGGCCACCATGGCTATACGCCGGCGCAAGGCATCCTGCCGTTGCGGGTGGCGGTGGCACGCGACCTGCTCCGCCGCCACGGCGTCGAAGTCAATCCCGACGACATCGTCATCATGCCCGGCGGCAAGCCGACGATGTTCTTTGCCATCCTGATGTTCGGCGAGCCCGGTGCGGAAATCCTCTACCCCGATCCCGGATTTCCCATCTACCGCTCGATGATCGAGTACGCGGGAGCCAAGCCCGTGCCGATCCCGCTGCTGGAGGAGAATGGCTTCGCCTTCACTGCCGACCAGGTGCTCGCACGGGTGACGCCAAGCACCCGCCTGATCATCCTCAACAGCCCCAACAACCCCTGCGGCGGCGCCGTTCCCCCCGCCGAGGTGGCGCGGCTCGTGGCCGGTCTCGAGCGGCATCCCGACGCCGCCGTGCTGTCGGACGAGATCTACAGCCAGATGCTGTACGACGGGCGCACGCACGAAAGCCTCCTGCGGCACCGTGCCATTCGCGACCGGCTGATCGTGCTCGATGGCTGGTCGAAGACCTATGCGATGACCGGGTGGCGGCTGGGATTTTCGGTGTGGCCGAGCACCCTGGTCGAAACCGTCGTGCGCCTCGCGGTCAACTGCCACTCCTGCGTCAACGCCCCGACGCAGTTCGCGGGCATCGCCGCACTCGAAGGTCCGCAAACCGCGGTGGCGACGATGGTCGAGGCATTTGCCGCGCGCCGCCGCGTGATTGTGCCGCTGCTCAACGGACTGCCGGGTTTCCGCTGCCTCGATCCCGGCGGCGCATTTTACGCCTTCCCGAACGTCTCCGGAACGGGCATGCCGGCGCGCACGCTGCAAAACAAGATGCTCGAGGAGGCGGGAGTGGCAACCGTCTCCGGAACGAGCTTCGGGATCTACGGCGAGGGGTTCATCCGCTTCTCCTACGCCAACTCCGTGGAGAACATCCGCGAGGCGGTCGGCCGCCTTGCCGGGCTGCTACGGCAATGACTACTCCGCTGCCCTCAGGCGCGGCGCTTCCGGCGGGTTGCGCAGCGCCGCCAGCAGCTGCGCCTCGCGCGCCTTGGCGGCGGCGTAGTTGCGCTGCTTGACGTGGCCGAAACCCTTGATCTCCAGCGGCAGCGCAGCGAGCGCGACCGCGGTTGCGTGCGTCGCCGGCGTTAGCCGCTCGGCGATATCGTCGAGCACCCGCTCATAATCGGCGATCATCTTGCGCTCGAGTTTGCGCTCGGCGAGATAGCCGAAGACATCAAAGGCGGTGCCGCGCAGACGCTTGCCCTTTGCCAGCAGCCGCAGCAGCGGCAGCAGCCATGGCCCAAAGCGCATCTTGCGCGGCTCTCCCGTCGCCTTGTCGCGCCGCGACAGCAGCGGCGGAGCGAGGTGGAAGACCAGCTTGCCGTGTGCTTCGAATTGTTCGCTGAGCGCGCGCCCGAACTCCGGCTCGGTGTACAAGCGCGCCACCTCGTACTCGTCCTTGTAGGCGAGCAGCTTGAAGTAGCCGCGGGCGACGGCCTCGGGCAGTCCGCGGCAGGGGGCGGCGCGGCCGCGTTCGAGTTCGGCAAAGCGCGCAACCCGCGCCGCATAGCGCTCGGCGAGCGCCTGGTCCTGATAGCGCGTCAACTGCTCGACGCGATAGGCGACGATGCTCTCCAGCGTCTCCGGCCGGCCACCCCTGTCCTGCACGCTCGATCCGACTAGCCGCTCGAGCGCGCCCGGATCGTGCGCCGCAAGCCGGCCGAAGCGGAACGCGCTATGGTTCATGGCAACCGCCGTGCCGTTGAGGGCGATCGCCTCTTCGATCGCCGCGGCGCCGATCGGCACCAGGCCGAGCTGATAGGCGTATCCGAGCATGATCAAGTTGGCAGCAATCGAATCACCGAACAGCTTG
Source organism: Hyphomicrobiaceae bacterium (assembly GCA_051985875.1). Taxonomy (GTDB): domain Bacteria; phylum Pseudomonadota; class Alphaproteobacteria; order Rhizobiales; family Hyphomicrobiaceae; genus AWTP1-13. The sequence continues at coordinate 1,629 of JBPYEF010000452.1, read as the reverse complement.
ACCGCCGCGGTGTGCGCATCGAACCCGTCGACGCGCGCCTTGCCCGCGCGCTCCTCGATTGCCTGGCGCAGTGCCGCACCGGGGATGCGGAAGGCCGGATTGCGGGTGAAATCTGCCGTCGTCAGCTCATAGTTGCTGTAGACCACCGCGGTATGATCCGGCTGTATCGTCTCGAGGACCTTGTGCGAGGCGGCGACGACGAGGTCGCAGCCGAGCACCAGGTCGGCCCCGGCGACGCCGACGCGGATCGCGTGAATCTCCGCCGCAGACTTGGCAACGCGCATATGACAGGCGACCGCGCCGCCCTTTTGCGCAAGGCCGGTCATGTCGATCGCGCCGAAGCCCTTGCCCTCGAGATGGGCCGCTTGGCCGAGAACGGCGGACAGGGTGACGACGCCCGTGCCGCCGACGCCGGTCACCAGCATGGCGTAGGGGCGCTCGAGGCCGTGCGGTGGCGGGGCCGGCAGGTTGGCGAGCAGCGCGTCGATGCCGGCATTGGCGAGCGCCGGCTTGGCCTTGCGCACCTTGGCACCGGCCACCGTCACAAAGCTCGGGCAGAAGCCCTCCACGCAGGAAAAGTCCTTGTTGCACTGCGACTGGTCGATCGTGCGCTTGGTACCGAGCTCGGTTTCCAGCGGGCTCACCGCTACGCAGTTCGACTTGACGCCGCAGTCGCCACAGCCCTCGCACACCAGCGAATTGATGAATACGCGCCGGTCGGGATCGGGAAAGGTGCCACGCTTGCGCCGCCGCCGCTTCTCGGCCGCGCAGGTCTGATCATACAGCAGCACCGAGACCCCCGGCACCTCGCGCAGTTCGCGTTGCACCGCCTGCAGTTCGCGGCGGTGAAAGACGTGCACGCCATCGGGGATGAAGCCGTCGGGGTACTTGTCCGGCTCGTCGGTGACGACCACGACCTTGGCGACGCCCTCGGCCAGCACTTGCCTCAGGATCATGGCAACGGTCGTTCCGCCGTCGAGCGACTGCCCGCCGGTCATGGCCACCGCGTCGTTGTAGAGGATTTTGAAGGTGATGTTGACGCCGGCTGCGCGCGCGGCGCGGATCGCCAGGCTGCCGGAGTGGAGGTACGTACCATCGCCCAGGTTCTGGAACACGTGCGGGGTTTTCGAAAACGGCGCCTCGCCGATCCAGTTGCTGCCCTCCCCTCCCATCTGGGTGAACCCCTCGGTACTGCGGTCCATCCAGTGCGCCATGTAGTGGCAGCCGATGCCCGCGTAGGCGCGCGAGCCCTCGGGGACGACGGTCGAGGAGTTGTGCGGACACCCCGGACAGAAGTAGGGCACGCGCACCGCCGCCTCCGCGCTTGCGGGCTGGTTGCCCTTGATGCGCTTCAGTTCGGCGACCTTGGCCTTGATCGCCTCGCCGGCGCCGCCGCGGATCAAGCGCTCGCCGAGCTTGATGGCGACATCGGTTGCATCGAGCGCGTACTTGGCGGGGAACAGCCACTGTTCGTTCTCATCCTTTTTGCCGAGAACGCGGGGGCGCGAGGGGAGGTCGTAGAGCTGTTCCTTGATCTGGGTTTCGATCAGCGAGCGCTTCTCTTCTACCACCAGGATCAGGTCGAGCCCGGCGGCGAACTTCAGCACGCCCTGCGGCTCGAGCGGCCAG
>JBPYEF010000451.1:0-8326 GCA_051985875.1 Hyphomicrobiaceae bacterium | reverse complement strand
CCCTCGATCACGTCAATGCCAAGCTCGGGATCGAGATCGGCCGACCCCTCCGGGTGGGCATGGGCGTCCACGCCGGCCCGCTGCTGCTCGGCCGCATCGGCTACGGCGAGGCCGTCGACCTGACGGTTGTCGGCAGCGCCGTCAACGTGGCGAGCCGGATGGAGGCGGTGGCCAAGGAGAAGGGCTACCAGATCGTCATGTCGGCCGACGTCGCCCGCTATGCCGGCTGCCTCAACGAGGCGGGGCCGGGCGAGACGGTCGCCGTGCGCGGGATCGAAGATCCGATGCAGGTCTTCGGCGCGCTCCGTGGCCGCGACCTGCCGGCCAGCATCCTGTTGGCTGCCGAGGCCGAGGATCAACGCGCGGCCAAGCCGCTTGCCCAGCGCTGAGTGCGGCCCCCGCGTCAGACCCGAAGCGCGCCTCAGCGGCGCCGGTCCTGCGACAGATTGACGATCTGCACGCGCCGGTTCTCGGCGGACAGCGGCTCGCGACGGTTCTTCAAGTGCGTCGCTCCGAAGCCCCTGGCAACCAGCCGCTTTGCGTCGATGCTGAAGTTGGCGAGGAGGAAGCGCCTGACCGCTTCCGCACGGCGGCGGGAGAGATCGACGTTGAAGCGCTGGCCGCCCTTGGCATCGGTATGTCCGGCGATCAGGAAGGCATTTCCGGCGAGGCGCGCATCGCTCAGCGCCTGGCCGAGCGTCTTCAACGCCGGCAACGCCTGCGGGTCGATGGCATCGGAATTGTAGGCAAAGAAGATTTCGAGATCGACGCTCGGCAGCTGCTGCTTCTCCGCCGCGGCGACCGCCGCTTCGGGGGCGGGGGTCTCTGGCGCTGCTTGTCTAACGGGGGCTGGCGCGGCCGTGCTCGCCGCAGGCGAAGCCTCGGAGGACGCGCTGCCGCTGCCCTGCGCCGCGGGTGCCGGCGTGGGGCCCGGGGATTGGGCCGATGGCGACGCAGCGGCGGCCGGAGACGGGGTCGAGGCGACCGGCGCTACGGCGGCGGGTGCCGGCTGCACCGCCGTCGCATCGGGCGCAGGGGCCGTCGGCGGCTGCGGCCGCGCGCTGCCCCCCAGCTTGTCGATCAGATCGTTGACGGCCCTGGTCTCGGCGTCCGTCTGGGCCTTGGAAAGAATGTCCTTGAGCGTCAGGGGATCCTCCGCCGCCGCCGGCCGCGCCAGCGCTGCAGCGAGCAGCGCCGCCTGCGCCGCAGCGAGCAGCGCGCACGGCAGCAACCGGAGAAGAGCGTGGTTCATGATCACAACCCTGGCGCCTGGGCCAAGTCTAGCCGTAAGCCGCGCGGCGACAAGCCCGGCCGCGCGGGGGTGGTGAACGCCTGCTGCTCGGGGGAGACGGACGCCGGTGGCGGCTCATGCGCGGCACCGCTTGATATCCGCAGGCGCGCGACGCCACATCATCGTCTCGCTGAGCAGCTTGGAGCCCAAATAGCCGACGACCCTCAATTGCTGCGCGCCGATCGGAGTGATCTCGACACTGTAGCGGGCCTCACTGTCGGGATCATAGATCCAGCCTCCGTCCCAGGCGCCGCCGCCCACCGGTCGGACATCGCCGATGATCTGCATGCCGCAGGCGCTGCGGTTGGCGTCGTCCTTGAGCCACACCACGCGCCCGCACAACGCATCGCCGCAGGGAGCGATCTCGACGGCGCCGCGGCCGGTGTGATCATACCAGACGCCGGTCGGCTCGGGAGCGCGCGCAGCGCCACCAAGCCCGGCAAGGGCAAGCGCTCCACCGAGCGCCACGATGACAAACCGTTGTATCATGTTGGTCTCCTCTCGTTGTTTGCCGGCGCGCAATCGCACCTCGCGCCTAGCCGCTACGATCCCCGCTTTGCTGCGTCGCCGCCGCGCCGCCGGCGCCGAACACTCGGTATCCCCGCGCGCAACCTGCGTGCGCGCCGCTCACGCCGCCGCGACTGCAGGCGGCGTCTTGGCGATGCGCCGGCGCGCCCGGCCGACGATTTTGCCGTCCTCGATGCGGATCAGGCGATCGCCGTAGGCGAGCGTGCGATGGTCGTGGGTGACGACCAGCACGGCGCGCGTCGTGTCCTTGGCGACCTGCGATAGCAGGGCCATCACCGCCTTGCCGTTCTCGCTGTCGAGGGCCGCGGTCGGCTCGTCGGCCAAGATCACGGAGGGCGAGCCGGCGAGCGCGCGGGCGATGGCGACGCGCTGCTTCTCGCCGCCGCTCAGCTTGCTCGGATGCGCATGGGCGCGGTGCGACAGGCCGACGGCTGCCAGGGCGCGCCCGGCAAGCAGTGGGGCATCGGCAAGCGCAACGCCTCTCAGATCCAGAGCCAACATGACGTTTTCCGCCGCGCTGAGCGTAGGCACGAGGTTGTAGGACTGGAACACGAATCCGACGTGTTTGCGGCGTAAGTCCGCCATGCCTTCCGCGCTGAGCCCGGTCGTGCTGCGACCGGCGATCGCCAGTGTGCCCGCGGACGGTGTCAGGATGCAGCCGAGGATCGACAGGAGCGTCGTCTTGCCGCTCCCCGAAGGACCCATTAGCAGGGTCAGCTCTCCCGGCATCAGCTCGAGGTTGACGCCCTTTAGCGCCTTCACCTGGCCGGCGCCGACGCCGAGCACCTTCTCGATGCTGCGGGCCTCCAGCATGGGCTGCAACGTCTCCTGCATGGGGGATTGCTCCTTCAGCGGCTGAATACTACGGCGGGATCGATGCGCGTGACCTTGAAGATCGCACAAATCGCCGCCAGCACGCACATACCGACGGTGAGCAGCAAGAGCATGGTCGCGAGTTTCGGCGTCATTACGATCAGCAAGGTGGTGTCGCGCGACAGCTGGATGACGATCAGGCTGAGGACCATGCCAAGCAAGTAGCCGACTACGGCACTCAGCACGGCCTGGGTCAAAATCACCTTGTGGATGTACCGCGCTGACGCCCCGAGCGCGCGCAAGGTCGCGAACTCATTGATGTGATCCTTGGTGCTGGCATAGAGCGTCTGCGCGACGATGACGATGCCGACAATAATGCCGAGTGCCGCACCGGCGATCAGCGCCGATCCGGCGCCGGTCTGGAACAACCAGTAGTCGAGGCTGCGCTTGCGGAACTCGGCATGGCTGACGACCTCCGTGTCCGGCAAGCGGGCGGCAAGCGCCCTGCGCACCTCCTCGGCATCGTGACCCGGCAGCACGCGCACGAGCGTATAAGAAGCCTGCTCCGGGGTGGCCTCGAGCATGACGCGGGCGTTGGCAAGCGTGGTGAACGCGTAGGGAAGCGTGGTGAAGGAGCGGATGCCGCGCGTAACCGCGGTGACCGTAACCTGCCTGTTGTTGATCTCCGCGTGGCCGCCGAGGCGCTCGACGCCGAGCTCGGTGAAGTACGTGAGGTCGACGGCGACGGCCGAGGGCGCCGACAGTGCCGCGACGCTGCCCTGCACGACGTCCCAGGGCAGCGTGTGATTGGTGGTCGTGTCCGCACCAACCAACAGCACCGCGGTCATACCGCCGGTCGGCTTGCGCCAGTTGATGAAGCCGACGGCCAGCTCTTCGACGCCCGCAACGCCCGGTGTCGAAAGGATCGCGTGTTTTTCGCGGCCGGGCAGCAGGCTCGGATCATCGAAGCTCTTGGTGCCGAGCGGCACGACCCACAGGTCGCCCGCGGCGTGGTCGAGCATGGCGGCGATGCGATCCTCCGACCCCAGATAGATCCCGAACTGCACGGCGACGAGAACCACGGAGAAAACGATGCCGACCAGTGTGACGATCAGGCTCAGGCGGTCGTGGAACAGGTTGCGGTAGGCGAGCTTGGTGACCATCGGTATCGCCCGTGGGTGGTGTCCTTGCGGCAGCCCACCGGTGATGCCCCCGATCGGCATCGCGCCCTGTGCTGATGCGTACGACGACATGGACGGATCCTCCGGGGCTTGCGATCAGCGATGGCACGCTGGGCTAGCGCTGCCCGTCGCCCTCTGCGCGCAGGACCGCCGGTTGCCGGCGACGCACACGCCCAGCACGCCCCAGGCGACAGGGGAGAGCCCTAGCGGCTTGTGCCCGGGCCGACCGGAGGCGCTGGGCAACCGCGAGCGGCCGCGGGCAGTAGGCACGGCGGCGCGTGCCGCAGGCGGCTTCGGCTTGGCGCTGATCGCGGAGCGCTGCGGCATGGATCGTCTCCCGAGCGGTGGTGCCGACGCGGTGGCATCGGCGATGCGCACTCTTGCCGAACACTGGCCCGCAAGGCTGTTCCAGGTGAAACAGCTCCCCGCGGTAGGACCACGCGAGGAGCTAAACCCGCCCTCCGGGCTGCGCGGCGCGGGAAGCCTCGGCCGCGCATCGCGGCACGCGCGCGCTTTTGTGGACGGCACCGTGCAAACACCCGCGCGGCGCGGCGCACCACCGCGGCGGCGAGTTACCCCCCGCTCCCCACTTGCGCTCGCCCGGCGCCGTTTGCAAAGTTGCATAGCGTAGGCAACTGCAAAAAGCAGCAATGGGAAGCGCGTCGCCGCCGGGTATGATCGATTCCATGCATAACCATACGGTTATGCTTTAATTGAACGATACCTGTTCCGAGCGGGGCCGCTCACGCAACGCGGCAATTGATGCAATCTGCCGTTCCGCGGCGACGTTGCTCGAAGCGAAAGCGCGATAGCTCTCGTGACATGCTTGCTCACGCGACCGTCGATGTTCGGCGCTTGCGGCGCACAGGCTCGAGAAGACCTAAGGCCAAGGAACGTCGCGACGCGCGCCCGCGCCCGAAGCCAGCGACCGGTAGCATGCGGGCGACCGCTGCTTGACACTTCTGCCTCGCGATAATCCGGTGCGCAAGCGAATGCCGACAGGGCATCGGGCCACTGCTCGTGCACCCACTACGCCCCGATGTTGGCCGCGGCAGGGCGCTTTTTGGCGTTGCGGACGGTTCATGATCGCGGGCGCATCTTCGTGAGCTCATTCGTAAGCTCGTGCGAGGATCGCTCGACAGGCGGGGGAGATTAGGGCCGGCGAAGGCGCTCCTCGGCGCCGAGCCCTCCTCCTCGTCCGCAACGGCGCAGCGCGATCGCAGATGCGAGGGCCTGCTTGCGGCGTGGAAGTCGGACCATTGCGACCACGTTGTGGCCGCGTGACGGCAACTTGCAGGCGACGCCGCATCCCCCATGGGGCGGCTCCTGTGGCAAGGATCATTATGCCGCTCCGCGTTCGCCCTTGACTCGCAGTTTTCGCGGTGCTGATATGGCAATAAATAGCCAATGGGTTATTGATGGCCAATGTCGAGCGCGCACGATGTGCTCTTCAGAACGCTCGCCGATCCGACTCGGCGGGCTCTCTTCGAGCGGCTGTGCCGCGAAGGAGAGCAGACGGTCGGGGCTCTGACGGGTTGGGCCGGCGTCTCGCAGCCGGCCGTCTCAAAGCATCTTGGGGTCCTGAAGCAGGCCGGATTGGTGCGCGACCGCCATGCAGGTCGCCAGGTGCACTATAGCGCGCAGCTCGGCGCCTTGGCCCCGCTAATCGACTGGACACGCCAAATGGCCGGGTTCTGGCAGAGCCGATTCGACCATCTCGAAGATCTGCTCAAAAGGATGGACCAATGACCAATACTGCAACGGAAACGCTCTCGGTCGTTGTCGAACGGGAGCTGCCTTATCCGCCGGAGAAGATCTGGCGCGCGCTCACACAACCACACCTGATCGAGGAGTGGCTCATGAAGAACGACTTCAAGCCTGTCGTGGGCCACCGCTTCAATCTTCGCGCGGACTGGGGCGGTGTTGACTGTCACGTTCTGGCGGTCGAGCCGCAGAAAACGCTGTCTTACACGTGGGGGGCCTATGATCTCAAGAGTGTCGTCACTTGGACGCTCACCCCTACGCGCGCGGGTACGCACCTGCGCATGGAGCAGTCGGGCTTCCGGCCAGATCAGCCGCAGTACTACCAGGGCGCCAAGGGCGGGTGGCAGCGGTTCTTTGCGGCCCTGGAGCAGGTCCTGGCGCGGATAGATTGACATCTCCCGGCACAATGCGCAGCTAGGCCGCGTTTGCGGAGGGCCTTTGCCGACGGCGGTAATGCGAGCGCGTCGCTGAAGCGCCGCTTGTCGTATCGCCTGGCCGACAGCGCCGCGATCACTTCAGGACGATCAGCGCATCCGCCGCCACCACGCCCTTGCCAGCGGCGCGCACGAACACGGGGTTGATGTCGAGCTCCTTGAGGCGCGGCGCGAGGTGATCCGCCATGCGCGAGACGGCGACCAGGGCCTGAGCCAGCGCCTCGCTGTCGGCGGCGGCCGCCCCCCGATATCCCGCAAATAGCCGGGCGGCACGCAGCTCGGCGATCATCTCGCGTGCCGTTTCCACGTCGAACGGCGCCACCCGATAGGTCACGTCCTTGAGCACCTCGGCGAGCACCCCGCCGAGGCCGAGCGCTACCACCGGCCCAAAGGCCGGATCGTTGATGACCCCAATCAGCACCTCGAGCCCTTCGGCCATCTCCGCCACGAGGACGCCTTCGATCGCCGCTCCCGGCACGGCGCGGGCGGCATTCTCGACGACCGCGACCGCGGCGCGCGCCACGTTCTCGCGCGTGACCCCGAGCTTCACCCCTCCCGCGTCGCTCTTGTGGGCAATGTCGCGCGACACGACCTTGACCGCGAACGGCGGCTCGAGATGCGCGCTGCGCGCCGCCGCGTCCTGGCCGCGCGGCACGAATACTTCGCGGGCGACGGGTATCCCAAAGGCGCGCAGCACGCTTTTGCTTTCGGTCTCATTCAGGGCCCCGGCCCCGGCCGGCAGCGCACATTCGGCCGTGGCCGCGGATGCAGGGGACGGATTGCGCGGCAGCAGTTTGCGGCGATCGGCGGCGAAGCGGGCCAGGATGCCGGCGGCACGGGCGAGCCGCACGGGGGTGACGATAGAGGGCACACCGGCCCGCTCTAGCGCCTGCACGGCCTCGGAAGACTTGGCCTGGCGACCCGACCAGGCGACGTGCACGGGCTTGTCCGTCTTGCCCGCCGCCACGGCGATCAGCTCGGCGGCGCGCTGGGCGCTGCGGCCGGATATCGAAGCGAGCAGAATCGCCAGCTGGTCGAGCCCCGGGTCCTCGAGCACCACCTCCAGCGAGCGGGTGAACAGCGTATCGTCGTTGAAGACCGCGGCGGAAAGGTCGGCCGGGTTTTCGGGCGAGCCGAACGCCGGCACGATCTGGCGCATGCGCGCCAGTGTTTCCGGGGCGAATGCCGGCAGCGTCAGCCCCATGCGCACCGCCGCGTCGGCGAACACCACACCCGAACCACCGGAGATCGACAGCACGCCGATCGCGTTTCCCCGTGGCAGCCGCTGCTGCGCGAACAGCTTGGCAACGTCGACGATGGGCTCGACGTCATCGACCTCGATCAGCCCGGCCTGCCGCATGGCCGCACGATAGAGGTCGTAGCTGCCGGTCATATTCGCCGTGTGCGAGGCGGCGGCCTTCACGCCGGCGTCGGTGATGCCTGCCTTCCAGATCAGCACCGGCTTGCCGGTTTCGAGCGACCTGCGGCCGACCTCGAGCAAGCGGCGCGCGTCGGGGGTGCCCTCGAGGTAGGCGAAGCTGAGGGACGTGCCGGGATCCTCGAGGAAGGCCATCAGCAGCTCCGGCATGGCAACGTCGATCTCGTTGCCGGAGGACACGCAGTAGCGGAAGCCGATCCCTTGCGCTTCGGCGAGGTTGACGATGGCATAGCCAAAGCCGCCGGACTGGAAGGCGCAGCTGACCGTACCCGGTCGGAAGTCGGTCTCATCGGATACGCTGCCGAACGCGGCCCAAACGCGCGACTGGATGGACAGCACGCCCTGGCAATTGGGCCCGATGATGCGCACTCCGGTTTCTGCCAGCACGCGCTGCAGCTCCGCCTCGAGCTTGCGCCCCTCCGCGCCCGTCTCGCGAAAGCCTGCCGTCAGCACCACCGCGAAGGGGATGCCGGCGCTTGCGCAATCCTTGATCGCCGCGACAACCCCGGGGGCCGGCACGGCGATGATGGCAAGGTCGCAGCGCTGCTTGATGGCCGCCGCCGTCGGAAAGCACGCAAGCCCGTGCATGTGCGGATACTTGGGATTGACCGGATAAATCCCTCCCGCATACCCGGCCGCGAGCAGTGCCTTGATCGGCTGACCGCCGATCCTGGTGATGTTCGCCGAAGCCCCGATCACGGCAATGCCCTGCGGATGAAATAGACGTTCCAAGCTCACGGGCTCACCTCCCCCGCCGACGCCGCGCCGGCAGCGCGCATTGCCGGTTGCAGGCATTTTTTTGGTAAATCTCCGCGGCGCACATCGCAAGACCATTGCGCAACGGTCGCGATGCTCGCCTTGCTCGCTCCCCGACCCG
>JBPYEF010000450.1:0-5962 GCA_051985875.1 Hyphomicrobiaceae bacterium | reverse complement strand
CCGCTTCCCATCCGCAATTCTTCTCACGTCTGCGTTTCCAAATTCCCACCCATGGCCGACCGGAATCACCCCGACCGGAAAGCGACACCGCCTGCGGTTCTCGCGCCGCCCGCAGTCAAGCGCGCTGCTGTGCCCAAGAGTGCTGCAGCGCGGCGCAAGCGTGCGGCGCCACCGCGCGTCTCCTACCAGGGGGAACCGGGCGCCAACTCCCACCTTGCCTGCCGCGAGGTATTTCCGGACCTCGACCCGGCGGCGTGTGCCACCTTCGAGGACGCGTTGGCGGCCGTCAAAAGCGGCGAAGCCCGCTACGCGATGATCCCGATCGAGAACTCGGTCGCCGGGCGGGTGGCCGACATCCACCACTTGCTGCCGAACGCCGGGCTGCACATCGTCGGCGAGCACTTTCTGCGCGTGCGCCACCAGCTGATGGCGCAGCCCGGGGCGACGCTGCTGACGGTGAAGAAAGCCTTATCCCACACCCAGGCACTCGGGCAGTGTCGCAGCACCTTGCGCAAACTCGGCCTCACCCCCGTGCCCGAGGCCGATACCGCGGGATCGGCACGCATCGTGGCCGCTGCCAATGATTTCACGCTGGCGGCGATCGCCTCCTCGCTCGCCTGCGAGATCTATGGCCTGAAGATCCTGATGCGCGACATCGAGGACGAGAAGCACAACACCACGCGCTTCGTCGTCCTCGCCGAGAACCCCGAGCCGGTGCGCCGGGATGACGGCCCGATCATCACCACCTTTGTCTTCCGCGTGCGCAACGTTCCCGCGGCGCTGTACAAGGCGATGGGCGGGTTTGCGACCAACGGCGTCAACATGACCAAGCTCGAGAGCTATCAGCTCAATGGCAAGTTTGTCGCCACCATGTTCTTTGCCGATGTCGAGGGCCACCCGGAGGATCCGCCGGTGGCGCGCGCGCTCGAGGAGCTGCAGTTCTTCTGCTCGCAGTACGATTTGCTCGGCGCCTACAAGGCCAGCCCATACCGCGCCGAAGCCAACCGGAGCGGCGAGGCGCGCTAGCGGCCGCCGCTGCCGGCAATTGACAGCCTGCTCCGCGGGTGGAGAATTGCACGGCGGAGCCAGATGGCGAGTGACGCCGGCGTATCCGTGCATGACTTGGGACCCCGATCCTTGACCGAAAAGCCGCCGACAGAAACGCGCGAGGTGCTCCCCGACCGGCTTTCGGCCGATCCGGCGAGCCCGCACTACGATGCGGCGCTGCTCGAGCGCGGCGTCGGCATCCGCTTCAAAGGGGTCGAGCGCAGCAACGTCGAGGAATACTGCGTCAGCGAGGGGTGGGTGCGGCTGAGCGTCGGCAACACCCGAGATCGCAAGGGCAGGCCGCTGACGATCAAGCTCAGCGGCCCCGTCGAGCCCTACTTTCGCAAGGCCAAGGACGGCTAGTCAGGCGAACGTGCGCACGTCGACGAAGTGACCGGCGATCGCTGCTGCGGCGGCCATGGCCGGGGAGACGAGATGTGTGCGCCCCAAGCGCCCCTGACGCCCCTCGAAGTTGCGATTGGACGTCGAGGCGCAGCGCTCGCGCGGCTTCAGCTGGTCCGGGTTCATGCCGAGGCACATAGAACAACCGGCCTCACGCCAGTCGAATCCCGCCGCGACCAAGACCTTGTCCAATCCCTCCGCTTCGGCCTGCTCCTTGACCAGGCCCGATCCGGGCACGACCATGGCATAGACCGCGGGGTTGACCGTCCTGCCCGCGGCGATGCGCGCCACCTCGCGCAGATCCTCGAGCCGGCCGTTGGTGCAGGAGCCGATGAACACGCGATCGAGCGCGATGTCGGTGATGCGGGTGCCGGGAGACAGCCCCATGTAATCGAGCGCGCGAACCATGGCCGCGCGCCTGCCCTCGTCCTCGACCTGCGCCGGGTCGGGCACGACGCCCTCGATCGAGGCGATGTCCTGAGGACTGGTGCCCCAGGTGACGATCGGCGGCAGGCGGTCGGCGCTGATCCTGACCTCGCGGTCGAACTCGGCTCCTTCCGCGGAGCGCAGATGCTCCCAATAGCGCATCGCCGCCTCCCAGTCGGCACCCTTGGGCGATTTGGGCCGCCCCTTGAGGTAGGCGAAGGTTTTGTCGTCCGGCGCCACCATGCCGGCCCGTGCCCCCGCTTCGATCGACATGTTGCAGACGGTCATTCGCCCTTCCATGCTGAGCGCGCCGATCGCCTCGCCGGCGTATTCGATGACATGGCCGGTGCCGCCGGCGGTGCCGATTTGGCCAATAATCGCGAGAATGAGGTCCTTTGCCGTGATGCCGGCGGGCAGCGTGCCGTCGACCGTCACGCGCATGTTCTTGGCCTTCTTCTGCGTCAGCGTCTGCGTCGCGAGCACGTGCTCCACCTCGCTGGTGCCGATGCCCTGCGCCAGAGCCCCGAACGCCCCATGCGTCGAGGTATGGCTGTCGCCGCACACGATCGTCGTTCCGGGCAGGGTGAAGCCTTGCTCCGGACCGATCACGTGCACGATGCCCTGGCGGCGGTCGCGCTCGTCGTAGTACTCGATGCCGAAATCGCGGGCGTTGCGGGCGAGGGTTTCGACCTGCAGGCGGCTCTCCTCATCCTTGATGCCTTGCGAGCGGTCCGAGGTCGGCAGGTTGTGGTCGACCACCGCCAGCGTCTTGTCGGGGGCCCGGACCTTGCGCCCGGCAAGCCGCAGCCCCTCGAAGGCCTGTGGGCTCGTCACCTCGTGGACCAGATGCCGGTCGATATAGAGGAGGCAGGTGCCGTCGTCCTCGCGGGAGACGACGTGGTCTGCAAAGATTTTGTCGTAAAGCGTTGCGGGCGCCGGATTGGCCATAACGCGCTCGTCCTCTCGTCTCCTCAAGCGTTGGTCGCACGTTGATAGCGCGCCGACCGCGCGGCGGCAAATAACGCCCCGGGGGAGGGCGCAAAAAAGAAAGGCCAGGCGCAGGCCCGGCCTTTAGGCATACCGACCGCCCCGCGAGGGGCGGCTGAAGGCGTCGAAGGGAGGGTAAGTAGCCTTCATAGCTGTCCGTCACAGCCAAGGAGCATCTGAGCAAGCGGAGGCGCGGTTGGAAATAGGGCCGGCGACATGATTGCCATGCGTATCTGCATGGCTAATGACACGGCCGGCTGGGTGGGCGGCTAGAACTTCCACTGGCGCGCCTTGGCCACGAGGAAGTCCCGGAAAACCTGCACCTTCTTGGCGGTCCGCAGCTCCTCTGGAAAAACGAAATACACAGGCACGGTCGGCAGCTGCACGTCCTCCAATACCGGCACCATCTCGCTTTCATCCAGCGTCAGATAGTCCGGTATCAGCCCGATGCCGACGCCGGCCCGGATCGCGTACTTCATGGCCAGCACGCTATTGGCGGCAAACGCCGGCTTGCGCGGCGGCTTGCCGTCGAGGCCGGCGTTCTCCAGCCAGCGGATGGCATGCAGGTGCACCGCCGGCGTACCGCTGTAGGAGATGATCGGGTGGTCGTCGATCTCGGCGATCGTGCGCGGGGCGCCGTTGCGCCGGATGTACTGCGCCGAGGCGTAGGCGTGAATCTTCATGGTGAACAGCGGGCGGCGGATGAGATCGCTCTGTTGCGGCTCGCTGGTCCAGATGGCGACGTCGGCGGCGCGCATGGCGATGGCGATCTGCTCGTCGCTGAGGATCAGCTCGATGCGGATGTCGGGGTAAAGCTCGAGGAACTCGCGCAGGCGGCCCGTGATCCACACCGTCCCGAGCCCGACCGGAGCGGTGACGCGCAGATCGCCGGTCGGCTTGGTGGTCGTATCGGTGAGCAGGGTTTCGGCGGTGGACAGCTTGCTCAGGATCTCGCTCGCGGTCCCAAACAGCAGCTCACCCTGCTCGGTGAGCACGAGCCCGCGCGCGTGGCGATGGAATAGTGCGACCTTGAGCTCCTTTTCCAGCGCCGATACCTGCCGGCTCACCGCCGATTGGCTCATGCGCAAGGCCTCGCCCGCGTGGGTGAAGCTGCCAGCCTCTGCGGCAGCATGAAAGATGCGGAGCTTATCCCAGTCCATGGGGGTATGATTGCGACCGGTGTGGGTGGCGGGCGAGCGAGTGCGTTATTCGGCGGCCTCAGCCATGTTCTCCAGCTTAGCCAGATAGCGCTCCGCCTCGAGGGCCGCCATGCAGCCCATGCCCGCCGCAGTCACCGCCTGGCGGAACACGTCGTCCTTAACGTCGCCGGCAGCGAACACGCCGGGCAGCGAAGTGCGCGTCGAATCGGGTTGCGTCACCAGATAGCCCGACGCCTTCATCTGCAGCTGCCCGCGAAACAGATCGGTTGCGGGGACGTGGCCGATGGCGATGAACACCCCGTCGGCCCTGGTCGACGACCGCATTCCCGTCTTGACGTTCCTCAGCCGCACCCCCGTCACCGCCAGCGGCTCATCCGATCCGGTGATCTCCTCGACAACCGCATCCCATACCACCTCGATCTTCGGGTGCCCGAACAGCCGCTGCTGCAGCATCTTCTCGGCGCGGAAGCTGTCGCGGCGATGCACGACCGTCACCTTGCGCGCGAAGTTGGTGAGAAACAGCGCTTCCTCAACCGCTGTGTTGCCGCCGCCGACGACAACCACGTCCTTCTGCTTGAAAAAGAACCCGTCGCAGGTGGCGCAGGCCGACACGCCATGCCCCTTGAACTTCTCCTCCGACGGCAGCCCCAGCCAGCGGGCTTGGGCGCCGGTGGCGATGATCAGCGCGTCGCAGGTGTATACCTGTCCCGCGTCGCTCGTCAGGCGCATGGGCGTGCGCGTCAGCTCTACCTTGACGATCTCGTCCATCACCAGCTCGGTGCCGACGTTCTGCGCCTGGGCGCGCATCTGCTCCATCAGCCAGGGGCCCTGCACGACGTCGGCAAAGCCGGGATAGTTCTCGACGTCGGTGGTGATGGTCATCTGGCCGCCGGGTTGGCTGCCCTGAATGACGATCGGCTTCAGCATTGCACGGGCGGCATAGATGGCGGCGGTGTAGCCGGCCGGCCCGGAGCCGAGAATGACGACCTTGGCGTGCGTGTTGCTCATCGGAGAGGCCAGCGGCTGGCGGAACGCAGCCCGAACGCCATGCCTATAACCCCCTGTAATGCTCGCGGTCAATGCACTAGGGGCTGCGCGTGCACACCGCCGCGGCACAGGCCACGGCGCGGCGCTTGTCGCTGCCCGCCTCAGGCGCTATGCGGTGCGGCCTCGAGACGTGGTGGGGGACGCAGATGCCGGTGCACGGACGCGGACAAGTTCTCCGAGCCGCGCAACCGCGCCAGCGCCGGGCCGGGTGCGGCGGCGGCGCCCCCCGTGGTGCCCCCCGTGGTGTCATGTGCGACGAGGCGGTCCGCGCCTAGCCCGCGGTCGCAGCGCGATCTTCTGAGGGGCGGGGGATGCTCTTCAACAGTGCCGAGTTCCTGTTCGTCTTCCTGCCGCTTGCCTTGCTGCTGCACTTTTACGCCGCGCGCCGGAGCGCGCGCGCCGCGGCGATGCTCACGGCGCTGAGCTCGCTAATGTTCTACGCCTGGTGGCGGCCGGCGTTCGTGCTGCTGCCGGTATTATCGATCCTCGGTAACTTCGCAATCGCTCGCGCCATGATTGCGGGCGCGCGCCGCACGTCCCGCGGCTTGCTGCTGTTTGGGATCGCTGCCAACCTGGCGGTGCTGGCGTATTTCAAGTATGCGGACTTCGCCGTGTCGGCGATCGTCGGACGCCCGCCCCACGCGCCGGACGTGCCGCTTGCGCTTTCGTTCACCACCTTCGTCCAGATCGCCTTCCTGCTCGAGATATGGCGGCGTCCGGTTGCGGTCCCGTTCAGCAGCTACGCGCTGTTCGTCAGCTTCTTTCCCCACCTGATCGCCGGACCGATCGTGCGCTGGTCCGACCTCGGCCCACAGATCGCAGGCCTGCGGCGCTGCGTGTGCTGGGACAACATGGCGGTCGGGCTGACGATCTTCTGCTTCGGCCTCGGCAAG
>JBPYEF010000449.1:0-8192 GCA_051985875.1 Hyphomicrobiaceae bacterium | reverse complement strand
GCACACGCCGTGAGGCGGCGCAGCATGCCCGCTCCCGCCGCCGTGAGTTGCAAGTGGTAGCTGCGTCGGTCGCTCTGCAGGCGTGCGCGCAGGATCAGCCCGCGGCGCGTCAGATCGCGCAGCGCCGGCGTCAAGGTCGACTTGTCGCGCCCCGCGGCGCGGCTGAGAAGCGTCTGGCTGATGCCGGGATTGCGGCCGATCAAGGTCAGCAGCGCGAGTCTGCCCGGTGGCAGATCGATGCCGCCGCTCGCGCGCGCGAAGGCGCAGGCCGCTGCGATCTGCGCCATGCGCAAATGAAAACCGACCCAGTTTTCGAGGGGACCGTAGTCTATGCCGGCGATCAGCGCCCGCGAGTCGGCGCCGGCACGCCCATCGCCGGCGAGGGGTTTGCGGGACATCGTCAGCACGTGTGCCACGTCTTGAGAATCTCCCGACTGCAGCCGGGCGCGCGGCCCGCAGCAGCGCAGGCGCGCAATAGTTTTATATCCGACCAATTTGCTTTACAAGTCGCCGGCAATCGGGCTGAATTGACTGCGACAGCAGTCGAGCACGCGCAACCCAAAAGGCAGCGGACCAGCGGGCAAGGGGCCGGGAACCTGGCACCGGGAGGAGGCGACGAAATGCGCAGCGGTGCACTGGCAAATGCGCTGTTTGCATTGGCGCTCGCGGCGTCCGCGCAGGTGGGCGCGGCCGCGGCGCAGGAGAAGACCTTCGAGCTCAAACTTTCGCACTGGGTGCCTCCCACTCACCCGCTGCAAAAGGCAATGGAGGACTGGGGCTCCTCGATCGCCAAGGCCTCGAACGGCACGATCAGCTTCAAGGTGTATCCAGCGCAGCAGCTCGGCAAGGCGTTCGATCACTACGATATGGCGCGCGACGGCATCGCCGATGTCACGTACATCAGTCCGGGATATCAGCCCGGCCGCTTCCCGATCATCGATGCCGGCAATCTCCCGTTCATGGTGAGCAATGCCAAGGGCGGCTCGCAGGCGATCGACGCTTGGTATCGCAAGTACGCCGCCAGCGAAATGAAGGACGTCAAGTTCTGCCTCGGCTTCGTGCACGATTACGGCTCGTTCCACTCGCGAACCAAGAAGATCGTGGTTCCGGAAGACATCAAGGGGATGAAAATCCGGCCGGCGCACGCCACCATCGCGACGCTGGTTACCTCGCTCGGCGGCACTAACGTGCAGGCCGCTGCGCCGGAGGTGCGCGATATTCTTGAGAAGGGCGTCGCCGATGCGGTTACCTTCCCATGGGGTTCGGTGTTGTTGTTCGGCATCGACAAGGTGACGAAGTACCACATGAACGTGCCGCTGTACGTGACGAGCTTCGCCTGGGTGATGAACAAGAACACCTATGCGAGCATGTCGCCGGCGCAGCAGAAGGTCATCGACGATCACTGCAACAATGCATGGGCGCTGCGCATCGCCGCGCCCTGGGCCGATTTCGAGCATGCCGGCATCGCCAAGCTTGCGAGCGATCCAGCGCACGAGGTCTATGGCATCAGCGACACCCAACTCGACGCCTGGAAGCGCGCCTCGAAACCCGTGGTCGCGGCATGGGCCGACAGCGTGCGCAAGGTTGGCGCAGATCCCGATGCCGTGCTGCGCGAGCTGAAGCAGACGCTCGCCGAGTTCCACGCGGCCTATTGAGGTTCCTTGCCGCCGGCAAACCCCCGAAGTGGCAATCGCCGGTTTGCGATCCGAGCACCGATGATGGGCGAAAGCACCTCGCCAGCTCCGCCTGTAGCCGCGCGCGCGCCGATGCAGCGGCGCATGGACGCGTTCATCGATGCGATCGAATGGGTGGCGGCGCTATTCGTCGGCATCGTTGCCATCGACATCTTCGCCTCGGTGCTGCTGCGCAATCTGTTCTCGATCGCGATCCCCGACGGCTACGACTTCGGCCGGCTGCTGCTCGGCATCCTGATCTTCTGGGGGATCGCTGCCACCAGCTACCGCGGCGGACACATCACCGTTGACCTGCTCTGGGCCAACGTCGCGCCGCGCCGCCAGCGCCTGATCGACGTGTTTGCCACGCTCGTTCTCCTGTTCGTCGTCAGTGTCCAGACCTACACGCTGTTCGACAAGGTGCGCGACACCTACCACGACCACGTGCTGACCTTCGATCTGCGCCTGCCGACCTGGCCATTCTTCGCCCTCGCCTGGGTCGGCGACGTGTCGGCGGTCGCCTTGATCGCCATCCGCACCTATCGGCTCGTGCTGCACCCCGATGCGCTCGCCGATGCGCCGCCGCTCGAGAAGGGCAAGGTCGAGTGAGGTAGCTATGCGCACCGATGCGGCGGCGGTGATCGGGTTTGTCGCGCTGTTCGTTCTCATGCTGCTGCGCGTGCCGGTCGGTATGGCCATGGGCCTGGTCGGCGTCTCGGGATTCGCCTATCTCGTCGGCGCCGGCCCGGCCCTCAAGGCGGTCGGCCTCACCTCGATGCGCACGGTCACCGACTACACGTTCGGCGTCATCCCGATGTTTCTGCTGATGGGCGCCTTTGTCACCAACTCCGGCATGAGCCGGGAGCTGTTCCGGGCCGCCCATGCCCTGCTCGGCCACCGTCGCGGAGGCCTCGGCATGGCGACGATCGTCGCCTGCGGTGCGTTTGCCGCCATCTCCGGGTCGTCGGTCGCGACCGCGGCCACCTTCGCCAACGTCGCCTACCCGGAGATGCGCCGCTACCACTACCCGCAGTCGTTCGCCACCGGCGTGATCGCTGCGGGGGGGACGCTCGGCGCCATGCTGCCACCCTCCACCGTGCTCGCCGTGTACGGCATCATCACCGAGCAGGATATCGGCAAGCTGTTCATCGCCGGCATCGTCCCGGGGCTGCTCGCGGCCCTGATGTACCTGCTCACGATCAACCTGATCGGCCTGGCGCGACCAGGATTCCTGCCGCAGGGCACGCGCGCCACGCTTGCCGAACGGGTCAGAGCCGTGCGCAGCGTCTGGGCGCCGCTGCTGCTGTTCCTGTTCGTCATCGGTGGCCTGTACGGGCTGCCGTACTTGCCGCGCTTCACGCCGACAGAAGCAGGCGGCGTCGGCGCGGCCGGCGCCTTCATCATCGGCGTGCTGCGCAGGCGCCTCACCCGCCCGGAGATCCTTCGCTCCCTGCTGCAGGCCACGCGCACGGCCGCAGCGGTGTTCACGGTCCTGATCGGGGCGCTGCTGTTCGGCTATTTTCTGACCATCACACAGACCCCGCAGAAGGTCACCGCGTTCCTCACCGGGCTCGGCCTCGGGCGATACGGCGTGCTCGCCCTGATCATGATCCTGTACCTTGTCCTCGGCTGCCTGATGGACGCCATGGCGATGATCATCTTGACGGTACCGATCATCTTTCCGGTCATCGTCCAGCTCGGGTTCGATCCGATCTGGTTCGGCGTGATCATCGTCATGACCGTGGAGCTCGGCCTGATTCATCCCCCCGTCGGCATGAACGTGTTCGTGATCAAGAGCGTGGTGCACGATGTCAGCTTTGCGACCATCTTCAGGGGCGTCATTCCCTTCATTTGCACCGACATCATCCGCCTGACGATCCTGATCGCCTTTCCGATGCTGGCGCTCTGGCTGCCGGCGAAGATGTGAGGGGGCAACGGCCAAACGCCCGCCGCCAGCGCGCGCGAGCCGCCGCAGGCGATGCGCGGCGTGCGGCGGGGAGAGAGGACGTCACGCGCATGAAAGGCAGCACGCGCAGGCAATCCGGGCACGGAGCGGCGCGCAGCATCGCATTCGACGAGCTTCCGAGCTACATCGGCTACCAGGTGCGGCGCGCGCAGGCCAGGATCTTCGGCGAATTCGCCGCCGCAGTCGCCGGGCTCGACATCACGCCGGGGTCGTTTGGCGTGCTGACGCTGATCAGGGCCAACCCCGGCATCACGCAGGTGGCGCTCGCTGCGGCGTTCGCCGTCGACAAGTCGACCCTCAGTCCGGTGATCGTCCGCCTGGAACAGCGGGGGCTGATCCGGCGCGAGGTGCTGGCGCGCGATCGGCGCCACCATGCGCTGTTCTTTGAGCAGGCGGCCGAGCCGATCTTCCTGGCCGCGCGCGATCGGGTTCGCGCCTTCGAGCGTGGCGTCGCCGCGCGGCTGAGCGCGGCCGAGCAACGCGAGCTTGCCCGCCTGCTCGCCAAGCTGCAGACCGCGGGCGACCGGTGAATGCGCCGCGTGCGAGGGTTGTGACGGCGCGCGCTGCTCTCGGGGAGAAGACACGCGCCGATCCGCGGCGGACGCCCAACGCGCACGCTCCCGCAGACTTGCCGAGCCATTGGCATTCGTGCCCTACTGACCGCGGTGCGTGCGGTTGGCGGACACGAGGCCCTGATGGGATTTGAATTTGGTATTTTTCATGAGTTCTCGCGCGCCCCGGGAGCCTCGGACGCGCAGACGTTTGCACAATCGTTCGCCCAAATCGACGATGCGGAACGCCTCGGCCTGGATGTCGCGTGGCTGGCGGAATTGCACTTTTTGCCGGAGCGATCGGTAGCCTCCGCTCCCCTCCTGCTCGCCAGCGCGCTTGCCGCGCGAACGCGCCGCATCAGGATCGGCATCGCCGTACAGGTGCTGCCCCTGTGCCATCCGCTGCGCCTGGCCGAGGAGGTTACCACCCTCGATCACGTCAGCGACGGACGGCTGATATTCGGGGTCGGGCGCAGCGGCTTTCCTCGCACATACGAGGCTTATGGGGTGGCGTATGGCGAAAGCCGCGAACGCTTCGCCGAGGTGCTGGAGATTCTCAAGCGCTCCTGTAGCCAGGAGCGCTTCTCGTTCGAGGGAAGCTTCTACAACTTCAGAGACATCGCCGTTGTGCCGCGACCGCGGCAGCGGCCACATCCGCCGCTGCGCGTCGCGGCAACGAGCGCCGACACCTATCCGACGATCGGCGCCATGGGCCTGCCGGTGTTCGTCGCGGTTCGTCTCGGTACCATCGAGGAATTGGGCCCGAACATTGCGGCCTACCGCCACGCCTACCGAGCGGCCGGCCATCCAGGCGAGGGCGAGGTGTACCTGCGCGTGCCGATTTACGTCGCCGAGACCGACGCGGTCGCGCAGGCGGAGGCCGAGCAGTCGATCATGCAGTTCTACAGGACGCTTGGTCAGCAACTCGAACGCACCGCGACGAGACCGGGGGTGCGCGCGAGCGAACAGCGCGTCGGGCGCGGGCAGGCGCTGCAAACCATACAGTATGAGGACGCGCTGCGCGACAAGGTGCTGGTCGGCGCTCCGGCGTCGGTTCTAGCCCGCCTGCGCGCCCTGACGCGCACGCTCGGTCTCAACGGCGTCTTGGCGGAGGTCAACTGCGGCGGCCTCATCCCCCACGACAAGGTGATGCGTTCGCTGCGGCTGATGGGCGAGGGGGTGGCGCCGCACCTGCGCTAGCTCGGGCGCGCGCGCCCCGCGGCCGTTGCCGAGCGCGCACCGCTGCGCGGCGGCAACAAGAGTTGCCGATTGGCGGTGTCGCCGCAGATGGCATAGCCTGGCGCAACCGGGGGGCGCCGCGCCACGTCCGGCGCGCGCAGGGGATGCACACCAGTGATCGAGCAAGTGCCGGTTCTGATCGTCGGCGGCGGCCCGGTCGGATTGACCGCCTCGCTGCTGCTCTCGGAATACGGCGTGCGCTCCCTTCTCGTTGAGCGCCATCCCGGCACCGCCGTCCACCCCAAGGCGCGTGCCATCAACGCCCGCAGCATGGAGATCTTTCGCCAATGCGGGGTCGAAGGCGCGATTCGTGCCGCCGGCCTCGGCCCCGAGCACACCGGGCTCGTGGTCTGGACGCGCACCTTGGCCGGCGTGGAGCTCGAGCGTCGCGTGCCGTGGCGGGCCGGGCCGCACAGCCTGACCGTCAGCCCGGTGCGCAACTGCCTGTGCGCCCAGGACCAACTCGAGCCCGTGCTGCGCGCCGCAGCGGAGCGGCAAACCGGCGCTGCGTTGCGCTTTGCCAGCGAGGTCGCCGCCTGCGCGCAGGATGACGACGGCGTGACGGCCACGCTGGTCGATCGCAGCAGCGGGCGGATCGCGCGCGTGCACGCCGAGTACGCGATCGCCGCCGATGGCGCCCAAAGCTGCATGCGCCGCTGGCTCGGGGTGCGCATGCGCGGACGCAGCGACGTCTACCAGAGTGTCAACGTCCTGCTGCGCGCCGATCTGCGCCCGTTTACGGCGCACCGCCCGGCCGCGCTGTACTTCGTCGAGCACCCGCAGTTCAAGGCGACGTTCCTGACCATCAACGCCGTCGATCGCTGGGGATTTCTGCTCAACGGCCCATGGGCATGCGGTGGGACATGCGGTGACGCCGCCGCGGACCTCACGCCCGGGCGTGCCGCGGAGCTGGTGCGCCTGGCGGTGGGCGTCCCCGAGCTCGACGTCGAGATCCTCGGCATCCTGCCATGGACCGCGTCGGCGCAGGTTGCCGAGCACTACCGAAGGGAGCGCATTTTTCTAGCCGGCGACGCCGCCCACGAGATGCCGCCCACCGGCGGTTTCGGCCTGAATACCGGGGTCCAGGACGTGCACAACCTCGCCTGGAAGCTGGCCTTCGTGCTCAATGGACGCGCCGGTGGCGCGCTGCTGCAGAGCTATCACGACGAGCGCCAGCCCGTCGGTCGCATGATCACCGAGCAGAGCCTGGAAAACTCGCGCTCGATGGGGCGCGACCACCGCGCAACGGCGCCAACCGCTCTCGCCCGGCCCGAGTACCTGAACGAGCAGGGCCTGATCTTCGGCGCCAGCTACATCGCCGGAGCGATTCTACCCGACGGCACGCAGCCGCCGACCGTCGTCAATCCGGTCACCGACTACATCCCCTCCGCGCGTCCCGGCGCACGCGCGCCGCACGTGTGGTTGCGCCGCGACGGGGCGCTTCTCTCCAGCATCGATCTGTTCGGCAAGGGTTTTGTGCTTTTGACGGGCCGCGGCGGGCGGGCTTGGCTGCAGGCCGCTGCGCATCGGGCCGGCGCCTTCGGGCCGCGGTTCGCGGCATTTTCTATCGGTGCGGGCCCGCTCGAGGACCCCGAAGGGCAGTGGCAGCGCGCCTATGGGGTGGAGGAGGACGGCGCCGTGCTCGTTCGCCCCGACGGCTACGTTGCCTGGCGCTCGGCGGCAATGCCGCCCGAGCCGGCCGCGGCACTGGCGTCGACCGCGCACCGCCTGCTCGCGTCTCTCCCCGACGCCCCTGCGGCGTGACGGGAGCGCTTTGCGCCCACTCGGGGGGTTGCGACTTCCATAACGCGCGTTATATTAGCACGCGTTATGAACGCCCGAGCCATCGAAAGCGACTTCCTGTTCCTGATCTATGACGTTGCGCAGCTCGTTCGCCGCCGCGCGGACAAGCGGGCGCGCGGCTACGGAATGACACGCGCGCAGTGGGCGGTGCTGGCCCGCCTCGAGCGCGAGCCCGGCATCACCCAGAGCAGGCTTGCGATCCTGACCGACGTCGAGCCGATCACCATCGGTCGCCTGGTCGACCGACTCGTGGCCCATGGCTTGATTGCCAGGCAGCCGGATGCGCACGACCGGCGCGTGTGGCGGCTGACGCTGACGCCCAAGAGTGCGGCGATCCTCGAGCAAATCGCCGCATTCCGTCACGAGTTGCACCAACAGATGACCGTGGGGCTCGACGGCGAAAGCCTGAAGACGCTGGTCGCGTGCTTGCAGGGCATGCGCGCCAATCTCACCGCGCGCAGGAGCCCTGCCGATGCGAGCGCAGCGCGCAGGGGCGCCGCCGACGCGAGCGCCGCATGAACCTGCACACGGCAAAAGAGGCATTCGCCCCTACCGCGCCGGAGCGGCGTCGGCGCATCGCCCCGCTTCCCCTGCGCCAGCGCCTGCGCGGCGTGCTGATGCTCGGGGTGCCGCTGCTGCTTGCGGTGCTTACCTTCACCGTCTGGTTCACGGGAGGGCGCTACGCGTCGACCGACGATGCCTTTATCCATGCCCCGAAGCTGCTGGTCTCTGCCGACGTCTCGGGCCTGGTATCGGAGGTGCGCGTGCACGAGGGCCAGAAGGTGCACAAGGGCGACGTGCTGTTTCGCATCGACCCCACGCAATTCCAGATCGCGGTCGACGAAGCCAAGGCCCAGCTCGCTCAAACCGCCCTCAACCTGCAATCGATGAAGCAGGATTACCAGCGCATGCTCAGCGACGCGGGCGCCCAGGCGGCGCAGCTCGAGCTCGCTCAAAAGA
>JBPYEF010000448.1:0-7379 GCA_051985875.1 Hyphomicrobiaceae bacterium | reverse complement strand
GGCGACGAGACGGCCGTCGTACCAGATGAACCCATCCCGATCGTGGTAGGGGACAGTCTCTGCCATTGCGCTGCATCCTCCGAACGGGAGAGCGGCGGGACTTCGGCCGCGCGGCTCGCGGCCCGCTTGCTCTTGGGTGCAAAAAAGGCGGGTTGCAACGTCGGGAGGCACCAATCGGCAGCGCCGCGCCCGCTACGAATGCCGGCGCGCAATACGCCCGAGCGCGTCCCGGACCTTCCCGCAAATTGACTTGCCAGCACTAACAATCGGGGTCAAATAAGTCAACATGGCTGACGTAACTTCCCCGCTGCTGAGCGAGTCTGGCGTTCGCGCCCGCGAGCAGGCGGCCCTTCCCAATTCCGCCGAGGCGGCGCAGACTGCCGATCCGCACCTCATCACCTTCGTCGAGTTGCTGTTCTTCGCCTACCGGGACTTCACCCGCGAAGCCGACGCGATGCTCGCGCAATATCGCCTCGGGCGCGCCCACCATCGCGTCCTGCATTTCGTCAACCGCCATCCGGGGTTGCGCGTCGCCGATCTGCTCGACATTCTCAAGATCACCAAGCAGAGTCTCGCGCGCGTGCTGAAGCAGCTCCTCGATGAGGGGTGGATCCAACAGCGCTGCGGCGAGCGCGACCGGCGCCAGCGCCTGTTGTTCGTCACCGAGAAGGGCGCACGCCTCGCGGCGTGTCTCGACGGCGTCCAGGCGCGTCGCGTGGCGCAGGCGATGGCCCTGGCCGGGGCCACCCAGCAGCGGGCGATCGCGCGTTTTCTGTTTGCGATGATCGCCCCGGAGGAGCGCTTGGGGGTCGACGCCCTGCTGCCGGTGCGCGCAGGAGGCGATCGTCCCTGAGCTGCACGCCTTGCCGTGGCCGCGAGGAGGAGATGGAGCAGCTACCCGACAATGCCGCGCACATCCTGGTGGTGGACGACGATCAGCGCATCCGCGATCTGCTCGCACGCTATCTGTTCGAGCACGGCTTCCGCGTCAGCAGCGCCACCGATGCGGCAGGCGCGCGCGCGGCGATGCGCGGCCTTGCCTTCGACGTCGTCATCCTCGACGTGATGATGCCCGGTGAGAGTGGACTCAACCTCGCCCGCGACCTCAAGGCGATCAGCAACGTGCCGGTCTGCATGCTCACGGCACGCGCCGAGCCGGAGCAGCGCATCGAGGGCCTCGAGATCGGCGTCGACGACTACATCGCCAAGCCCTTCGAGCCGCGCGAGCTGCTGCTGCGCCTGCAGAACATCCTCAAGCGCGGCCGCGGCCCCTCCGGCCCGCGCGAGGAGATCAGGATGGGCGATTTCGCCTTCCACGTCGGCCGCGGCGAGCTGAAGAAGAGGGATGAGACCATCAAGCTCACGGAGCGCGAGCGGGATCTGCTGCGCATGTTCGCGCAGCGTCCGGGACTGCCGATCGCACGCCACGAGCTGGCGAGCGACGAATCGACCGGCAGCGAGCGGGCGATCGATGTGCAGATCAACCGCCTGCGGCGCAAGATCGAAAGCGATCCCGCCAACCCCGTCTACCTGCAAACCGTGCGTGGCAAGGGTTACATACTGCATACCGACTGATCGAACCGAGGGAAATTAGAGCGACGCCAAAAACGACCATGCTGGCCCCCAACGCGGAACGCTGGCGCCATCTGCTTGCGGAAAGCAAATGGCCGCGAATAGCCTGGACACGCGCCTGGCGCACGCTCTCCGAGCTGGCGCCGAAGGGGCTTTACGCGCGCGCGCTGATCATCATCATCGCTCCGATCGTGCTGCTGGAGAGCGTCGTTGCATTCACCTTCATGGAGCGGCACTGGAACCAGGTGACGCGTCGGCTATCCGACGGCATGGCGCGCGACATGGGCGCGATCGTCGATCTGTACGAAGCGGGTAGCACGCCGGAGGATGCGGCGCGTCTCGTCGACCTTGCGCAAAACCGCTTTAACATCTCCCTTTCGGTGCTGCCGCCCACCGCCCTGCCGACCCCGCAGCCAAAGCCGTTCTTCGACTTGCTCGACCGGGCCCTATCGGACGAGATTCGCGCCAACATCAAGCGGCCGTTCTGGATCGACACCGTCGGCCAATCGCGGCACGTGGAGATCCGCGTCAAGCTCGACCACGCGATCCTGCGCTTCCTCGCCCAGCGCGGGCAGGCGTACGCCTCCAACTCCCACATCTTCTTGATGTGGATGGTCGGCACCTCCGTCGTTCTGCTCACGGTGGCCATCCTGTTCTTGCGCAACCAGATTCGCCCGATACTGCGACTGGCCGAGGCGGCCGACGCGTTTGGCAAGGGGCGGCCCGTGCCCAGTGATTTCCGGCCGCGTGGCGCGCGCGAGGTGCGCCAGGCCTCCCAGGCGTTCCTTGAGATGCGCGAGCGCATCCGCCATCACGTCGAGCAGCGCACCACCATGCTCGCCGGGGTCAGCCACGATCTGCGCACCGTGCTCACGCGCTTCAAGCTCGAGCTGGCCCTGCTCGGCGACACACGCGAGACGCATGCCCTCAAGACCGACGTCAACGAGATGCAGCACATGCTCGAGGACTACATGGCCTTCGCCAAGGGCGACGGTGGGGAGGAGGCGGCGCCGACCGACGTCGGCGAGCTGCTCGCCGAAGTGCAGGAGGAAACCGGCTACCTCGGTACGCCAATCGAGGTGCGCATGCGCCA
Organism: Hyphomicrobiaceae bacterium; assembly: GCA_051985875.1. Classification (GTDB taxonomy): domain Bacteria; phylum Pseudomonadota; class Alphaproteobacteria; order Rhizobiales; family Hyphomicrobiaceae; genus AWTP1-13. The sequence continues at coordinate 4,714 of JBPYEF010000448.1, read as the reverse complement.
ACCCAAGCGCGAGCTGGTGCTGCCCTTGAAGCGTCAGGCATTCAAGCGCGCGATCACCAACCTCGTGACCAATGCCGCGCGCTTCGGAGACTATGTGATCATCCGTGCGGCCGCGGACGAGACCTGGCTGCGGATCGAGGTCGACGACGACGGCCCGGGCGTGCCGGCGGCGGAGCGCGACAACGTGTTTCGGCCCTTCTATCGTCTGGATCACGCCCGCAACCAGGACGCCGGAAATTCCGGGCTCGGGCTGGCGATCGCCCGTGACATCGCCCGCAGCCACGGCGGCGATATCGCACTCGGCGTCAGCTCCATGGGCGGGTTGCGCGCGACCATGCGCGTGCCGCTATAGCGGCGCGAGTATAACGGCGCGCCCAATCTTCCGCGGGCCTGCAAGCAGGGACCGGCCGCCCGGGGACGCTGCGCGCAGCGGCCTTCTGCTTTCGTTGCTGAAGCGGGCGATGCCGAAGCGGGCCGCCGGTCACCCAGACCGCGCGGCTTCGCGCGCGCCAGCGCCGGAAGCGGCGCCCGCCACGCGCTGGTAGGACGGGGTACGCGCACGCATCAGTAGAGCCGGCCTCCGTTCGGCACGCCACGCTCGGGCTCGACCAGCACAACCTCGCCCTCCGCGTCGGGAAAGCCGAGGGTGAGCACCTCCGATTGCAGGCCGGCGATCTGTCGCTCTGGGAGGTTGACGACGGCGGCCACCTGCCGCCCGATCAGGGCCGCGGGCGGGTAGTGCCGGGTGATGCGCGCCGAGCTGCGCTTCACTCCGACCGCGGGGCCAAAATCGATCGTCAGCTTGATTGCTGGATGGCGCGCGCCGGCGAGCGGCGCCGCGGCGAGGACGGTGCCGACCCGGATGTCGACCTTGAGAAAGTCGGCAATGGTGATGCGCGGTGCGGGCGCGTCGGGATCGGACATGCCTGCAGAAGCCTCCGTTGAGCGATCAGGGTGAAGATCGGCCGCTTCGAGCCCTTCTCAGGGTGTATTCCCCGCGCCACCTCCGGAGCCGGAGCCGGAAGGAGTACCGTGCAGCACGGTGCGCACGAAGCGCGGGCCTTCGCGGGCGAGGCGTTGGCACACGCCGACGACACGATCGAGCGAGGTTGCGGCCCGTTCACCGCGCCGCAGCCGGCGGTCGAGCGCCGCCATGGTGCGGGCGAGGCCCGGATCCTCGTCGTCGAGCCAAACGCGGAATACCGAGGCATACGTGGCGGCAAGACCGAGGACACGCAAGGCACCTGCCGCGCCTTGGGTCGGGATGCCAGCGGCAGCGAGCATCCAATACTGGGAGGACAGGAAGGGACCCGCCAGGCGGGCATCGGCGCCGCCGGAGCGCGCGATCGACTTGAGCGCAGGCTTATAGGGCGCAAGAATGTCAAAGCGCGTCATGATCGTGTCGAACAGCTGATCGCGCCGCTGCTGATCCTCGCTGCGCTGCGGCGCCTTGCTCAGCAGTTCGCTGTCGACGGCCGCAAGCAACGCCGCGATCACGTCGCTCTTGCTGGCAAACTCCGCGCGCAGCTCACGCAGGGACACACCGGCCGCGTCGGCAATATCGCGCACGGTGACCTCGGCCCAGCTCTTCCTGGCCGCCAGGTCGAGGGCGGCAGCGAGCAGGCGACCCCTGGTGCTAGTGGTCTCGAACATGGCAATCTCCTTTGCCGCATTACATCTCTCCGGCGCGGCAAAGCCAAGGTGATTTGCAAGAGGGCATTGACATTCTGCGGCACTGTTCTAGCTAACGGCGCTGATGGACACGGCAAGATACCCAGATTTCAAGGTCGACCAGCGGGCGCTCGAGGCCAACCATCCGAGCAGCCCGTACCTCGACGTCGCCGCAGATGCGCCGTTGACGCTCGAGTGTGCGCAGCAGTTGGCGCCGTTCCGCATTGCCTACAAGACCTATGGGGAGCTTAACGCTTCGCGTTCGAACGCCATTCTCATCTGCCATGCGCTGACCGGGGACCAGTACCTGGCGAGCGAGCATCCCGTCGCCAAGAAGCCCGGATGGTGGGCGACCATGGTCGGACCCGGCAAACCGATCGACACCGAGCGCTTCTTTGTCATCTGCCCCAATATTCTCGGCGGCTGCATGGGCTCAACCGGGCCAGCGAGTACCAATCCCCGTACCGGCAAGCCTTGGGGCCTGGCGTTCCCGCTGATCACCGTCGGCGACATGGTCGATGCGCAGGTGCGCCTCGTCGACCACCTCGGCATCGACCAACTGTTCTGCGTCACCGGGGGTTCGATGGGCGGCATGCAGGTGCTGCAGTGGGCCTCCCGCTACCCCGAGCGCGTGTTCAGCGCCGTGCCGATCGCCGCCGCCGCCCGCCACTCTTCGCAGAACATCGCCTTTCACGAGGTCGGGCGCCAGGCGGTGATGGCCGATCCAGAATGGTGCCAGGGGCGCTACCTAGAGTTGGGCAAGACGCCGCGCAACGGCCTCGCCGTGGCGCGCATGGCCGCGCACATCACCTACCTCTCCGAGGAGGCGCTGCACCGCAAGTTCGGCCGCAGCCTGCAAGACCTTGCCGCGAAGAGCTTCTCCTTCAATGCCGACTTCCAGGTCGAGAGCTACCTGCGGCATCAGGGGTCGACCTTCGTCGACCGCTTCGATGCCAACAGCTACCTCTACATCACCCGTGCGATGGACTACTTCGATCTCGCCGCTGCACACGGCGATGTGCTGGCCAATGCCTTTGTCGGAACTCGGACGCGCTTTTGCGTCGTCTCCTTCACCAGCGACTGGCTCTACCCGACGCGGGAGAGCCGCGAAATCGTGCAGGCGCTCAACGCCGTCGCCGCCAACGTCAGCTTCGTCGAGATCGAATCCGACAAGGGCCACGACGCGTTCTTGTTGGACGAGCCGGAGCTGTTCGCCACCATCCGCGGCTTCCTCAACGCCGCGGCCGCCAAGAATGGGCTCGCGCCGACCGCAGGACGCCGCTGATGCTCGCTCCGACACTCAAGGGCGCCACGCGTGTCGATCATTTGCTGATTGCCGAGATGGTGGCACGCGGCTCGCGCGTGCTCGACGTCGGCTGCGGCGACGGCGCGCTGTTGCAGCTGCTCGCCGACACCAAAAACGTCGATGGCCGCGGCATCGAGATCGCCCGCGAGCGTGTCAACGCCTGCGTCGCCCGCGGCCTTTCCGTCATCCAGGGCGATGCCGACCGTGACCTGGCCGACTATCCCGACGACGCCTTCGACCATGCGATCCTGAGCCTTACCATCCAGGCGACACGGCAGCCGAAGACCGTGCTCGAACATCTGCTGCGCATCGGCCGGCGCGCCATCGTCTCCTTTCCCAATTTTGGCCACTGGCAAGTGCGCGCGCGCCTACTGCTCACCGGCCGCATGCCCGTGACCGGCAATTTGCCGGACGCATGGTACGTCAGCCCCAATGCGCACCTGTGCACGATCAAGGACTTCGCCGATCTCTGCCGTGCAATCGACGCCCGGGTCGAACGTGCCGTCGCCTTCAACATCGGCGGCCAGCGCCTCGGCACGTGGCTTCCCCTCACGGTGCACAACCTGTTGGGGGAAAAGGCGGTGTTCATGCTCGCGCGCAAGCGCCGGCGCTAGCACCCCCGCGACCGCTGCCGATCATGCCACCGTGCCCAGCGCCAGGCTCAGGGCGGAGGCGGCCGGCCGGCCGCTGCAACGAGCGCGCGGGCTCTGAGCCCCCCATCGGCCGGCACCGGACGGCCGATGCGCCGCGGGCGTGCCCGCTCCGGGAGCGCCCCCATCAGCTCCTTCTTCGCCTCGACAATGATGACCCCCGCAAAACCGGGCCACAGCGCTGCGCCGAGCCGCTCGAACGCGGTCGCCCAACGCACCAGCCATTGCCGGTCGAAGGGCGGCATATATAGGGCCGGGGTGCATTCGAGCGGGGTGAACAAGGCATCCCCGAGCAGTCGCTCGAGCTGCGCTCGGCTGTACGGCCGGCCGTGACCGAAGGGCGTGCTGTCGAGCCGCGCCCAGATCCCGCGCCGGTTGGGCACGACCAGCAGCAGCCGCCCCTCGGGCGTCAGCACGCGCCAGATCTCGCGCAGCAAGGCGCCCGAGCGCTCGGAGCCTTCCAGGCAGTGTACCCCGAGCATGCGCTCGACCGAGGCGTCGGGGAGGGGCAACATCGCCTCCTCGACCATCACGGTCGCACACGGCCCGGAGGGGGGCCACGCCAGCACGCCCTGATCACCGGGCATCAGGGCACCGAGGCGGGAGGCCTCGCCGCGGAACATGCCGATATAGGGAATGGCGAAGCCGAGCCCCATCACGGGAAATCCCCGAACGCTGCGCCAGCGGGCGCGAATGCGGCTCGTCAGCAGGCGGCGGACCACGGTCCCGAGCGGTCGGTTGTAGAAATCGCGAAGCTCGAAGACATCGGGATGCATGGGCGACTTCGCGTTCGGCTGCCGGCGGCGATCCTGCCCTTGAGCCCGCCCTTCCCATGGCCGGTTGCAATCGAGCGATCGCCTGCTAGGGTGCTTTATAACAGGCGCAGGGAAAACGGAAGTTTGGGCGCAACGCCATGGCAAAGCTCGACGTTCACCAGTTCCCCTGCCTCACGGACAACTACGGCGTGTTGATCCGCGACGGCGCCAACAACCTGACGGCGGCGATCGACGCCCCCGAGGCCGCGGCGGTCGAGGCCGCGCTCCGTGAGCGGGGCTGGACGCTGACGCATATTCTGACCACCCACCAT
>JBPYEF010000447.1:0-7649 GCA_051985875.1 Hyphomicrobiaceae bacterium | reverse complement strand
AGCGATCGTCGCCCGCCTGACCGGCAAGCAGGTGAGCAAGGACGAGGTGCAAAGGGCGCTGACCATGCGCGCAGCGGAGTAAGTGGGCCACGGCGATGACGCGAATGGCGGAGTTCTGGGTCGCAGTTTCCTTTTTCGTGTTCCTGGGGATTCTGCTCTACTACCGGGTGCCGCGGCTGATCGCCAAGGCTCTCGATGACCGCGCCGAGGCGATACGCAAAGAGCTCGACGATGCGCGACGCCTGCGGCAGGAGGCCCAGGACCTCCTTGCCGAGTACCAGAGCAAGCACCGCAATGTCGCCGGGGAGGCGGATGCGATCGTCGCTCAGGCGCGTCGCGATGCCGAGGCACTTGCGCAGGAGACACGCACCGCCCTGCAAGCCCTGCTCGAGCGACGCGGCAAGGCCGCGCAGGAGAAGATCGCCCGCGCCGAGGCGCAGGCGGTCGAGGAGGTAAGGGGTAAGGCGGTGGATTTGGCCATGGCCGCCGCCGAGAAGATCCTGCGCGAGAAGGCGGACGGCAGCGCGCTGCTCGACCAGAGCATTCGCGAGCTCAGGACGCGCCTGAATTGAGGGCGCAGCGGCGCTTGCCCGGAAGCCTCAAACGAGCGCCGCCAGCCGCGCGATGCCGTCGGCGATCTCCCCCTCGCTCGGCAGCGAATAGCTGAGCCGTGCGTTGTTGCGGCCGCCTTCTGCGAAATGGAACGCCGCGCCGGGGACGAAAGCGACAGCCTGCTCGCTGAGGGCGCGGTCGAGCAGAGCACTCGCGTCGATATGCTCGGGGAAGCGCACCCATACGAACAGCCCGCCCTTGGGCTTCGTCCAGGCGACGCCCTGCGGCATGTGCCGCGCGAGCGCGCGCAGCATGGCATCGCGCCGTTGCCGGTAGTGGGCGCGCGCGGCAGCGACCTGCGTGTCGAACAAAGCGGCGGCCAGGCGGTACATGACCATCTGGTTGATGGTCGCACTGTTGAGATCGCACGCCTGCTTGACGAGCACGAGGCGCCGGATCAGAGCCTTGGCCGCGACGATGAACCCGACCCGCAACCCCGGCGACAGCAGCTTGGAGAACGTGCCACAGTAGACGGCACGTGCCTGCTCGATGCTGCCGCGCCGTGCAACCTCCAGGGCCATCAGCGACGGCAGCGCCTCGCCCTCGAAGCGCAGGGCCGCGTAGGCCGCGTCCTCGATCACGGGCACGTCGAGCTCGCCCGCAAGGTCGAGCAGGCGCTCGCGCGCGGTCAGCGACAGCGATTCTCCGGTCGGGTTGGCGAAATCTGTCACCACATAGGCAAGCTTCACCCTTCCGCCCGCGGCGCGTGCGGCATCCGCATACGCGGCCGGGGTGCGGTTGCTGCATTCCAGCGGGAGCTCGTCGTGGCGCGGCTCGTATGCGGCAAAGGCCTGCAGCGCTCCAAGGTAGGTCGGGGCCGCGAGCAGTGCGGTGTCGCCGCGCGACAGCAGCAGCCGCCCAAGGAACTCGAGGCCCTGCTGCGAACCCGAAGTGATGAGGACGTTGTCCTCATCGCAGGGGACGTCGCGGCTTTGCATGTGCCTGGCAATCCACTGCCGCAGCGGCGTGTAACCCTCGCTGCGTGAATACTGCAGCGCGACGCGCGCGTGCGCGGCATCGCCGAGGACGGCGGCAAAGGCCGCCTCGGCCTGCTGCCGCGGGAACAGTGCGGGATCGGGTATGCCGCCGGCAAAGGAGATGACACCCGGCCGCTCGAGCACCGAGAGCAGCTCGCGGATCGCGGAGGCCCGCATCAGGCGCGCGCGCTCCGCGTAGTTCGGTTCCCACGGGGCTATCGCGGCAGGTATGGCGGCAGCTTCGAGCACGCGGGCAACTCCATGGCACCCTCGGATCGGCAATTATGTCAGCATTGCTGACCTATTTGCAAGGCACAACGGAGTTATCCGCGCGGCATCAGCGCGCGGGCGTCCACCTGAGCCGCGGCTCGCGCGCAGCCCTGGTCTCGTCGAGCCGCCGTCGCGGCGCAAAGCGTGGGGCTGCTTTGAATGCCTGCGCCTCGCCGGATTTCGCCGCCACGGCGAGCGCGCGCAGCACGGCGATGAACTGATCGAGGCTGTGCCGCGATTCCGACTCGGTCGGCTCGATCAGCATTGCCCCGTGCACGACCAGCGGGAAGTACACGGTCATCGGATGCAGGCCCTCATCGATCATGCGCTTGGCAAAATCGAGGGTGGTGATGCCGGTGCCTTCAAGCCAGCGGTCGTCGAACAGCGCTTCGTGCATGCACGGTCGATCGCCAAACGCCGGCGACATGACATCGCACAGGGATGCGCGCACGTAATTGGCATTCAGCACCGCGTCCTCGGCCGCCTGGCGCAGTCCATCGGCGCCGTGCGAGAGCATGTAGCACAGCGCCCGCACGAAAGTGCCCATCTGTCCGTGAAAGGCGCAAAGCCGCCCGAGCGAAGCCCGTCCGGCGTCGCCCGCGTCCACCGCCGGCGTCGCAGCGGCACCGCCGGCGTCGGCAAGCGGCGCGACAGTGGTGCCTGGCCGGCCCTTTTGCTCCACGTAACGCACACCGCCGTCCTCGCACACGACGTGCGGAAGCGGCAGGAAGGGCGCCAGCGCCGCCGACAGCACGACCGGCCCGGCGCCAGGTCCGCCGCCGCCGTGCGGCGTGGAGAAGGTCTTGTGCAGGTTGATGTGCATCGCGTCCACCCCGAGGTCGCCTGGACGCACCTTGCCCATCACGGCATTGAAGTTGGCCCCGTCGGCGTAGACATAAGCCCCGGCCGCATGCACGGCGTCGGCGATGGCGACCACGTCCCGCTCGAACAGCCCGCAGGTATTGGGGTTGGTCAGCATGATCGCCGCGACTTGCGGGGATAGCCGCTTTTGCACCTCGGCCGGATCGACGGTGCCGTCGCTGCGCGCCGGCACGGTGGCGACGGAAAATCCGAGCAGCGCGGCCGTCGCCGGATTGGTGCCGTGCGCCGAGCCAGGCACCAACACTATGGAGCGGTTCTCGCCGCGCGCCGACAGCGCCGCCTTGATCGCCATCATGCCGCACAGTTCCCCGTGCGCGCCGGCCTTCGGCGTCATGGCCACGACCGGCAGACCCGTGAGTATGCCGAGCCACCTCGCTAGCTCGGCGATCAGCGTCAAGGCCCCAGGAACCGTCGACAGGGGCTGCAAGGGATGGATGTCGCCGAAACCCGGCAGCCGCGCCATGCGCTCGTTGAGGCGCGGGTTGTGCTTCATGGTGCACGAACCCAGTGGATAGGGACCCGTATCGATGGCGTAGTTCTTCTGGCTGAGCCGCACAAAGTGGCGCACGGCCTCAGGTTCGGAGAGACCGACGAGCCCGATCGGCCGCGTGCGCTCCAGACCGTCGAGGCGGGGGGTGAGCGCGACCTCCGGCAAATCGACGCCGGTCACCTCGGCGCGGCCGACTTCGAACAGCAGCGCCTCCTCGACGGCAAGCCCGCGGTTACCGCTGAACGTCGCGTTGGCGCTCATCTCCGATCGCTCGGGCCGGTCCATCACAGCACCTCCTGCAGGGCCTTGGCGTAGGCGGCGCGATCGGCATCGCTGTTGATCTCCGTGCTGGCGACGATAATCAGCCGCGCCAGCTCCGGCCGATCTGGAGCAAGCCGTGCGGCGGGCACACCGCCCAGCACGTTTTTGCCGGCAAGGTCCTCGATCAGCTGCGCAGCATCGCGGGGAACGCGGATCGTGAACTCGTTGAAGTAATTCGCATTGAGCACCTCCACGCCTCTGATGGCGCCAAGTGCGCGCGCCAGGGCCATGGCGTTGGCATGGTTGATGCGGGCGAGCCGCCGCAGGCCGATTTCGCCGAGCAGCGCAAGGTGAATCGTAAAGGCGAGCGCGCACAGTCCAGAGTTGGTGCAGATGTTGGAGGTCGCCTTCTCGCGCCTGATATGCTGTTCGCGGGTGGCCAGGGTGAGCACGAATCCGCGGCGCCCGTCGCTGTCCACGGTCTCCCCGCACAGCCGTCCCGGCATCTGGCGGAGGTATTTGGAGCGCGTTGCGAACAGCCCGACATAGGGGCCACCGAAAGCCAGCGCATTGCCGAGCGACTGGCCCTCGCCGACGACGATGTCGGCGCCCATCTCCCCCGGAGACTTGAGCAGCCCGAGCGATACCACCTCCGTGAAAACGCCGATCAGCAGTGCTCCGGCCGCGTGCGCGGCCTCCGCGATGGGCGCCAAGTCGTGCACGTGGCCGTAGAAGTCCGGCGATTGCACGACCACGCAACTGACCTCTTTGTCGATGCTTGCCGGCGCTTGCCGGGCAGCGCTCGGAGCGGGCGCAAGTGCCAGCACCTCCCCACCTGCCAGCCGCAGCACCGTCTCGATGGTCTCGCGATAGTGCGGGTGCAGGTTGCCGGCGAGCACCGCCTTGCGCCGCCCGGTAATGCGCTGCGCCATCAGCACCGCCTCGGCCGCGCCGGTCGAGCCGTCGTACATCGAGGCGTTGGCAACCTCCATGCCCGTCAGCATCGCCACCTGCGTCTGGAATTCGAAAAGGTACTGCAGCGTGCCCTGCGCAATTTCCGGCTGGTAGGGCGTGTACGAAGTCAAGAACTCCGAGCGCTGGATCAGGTGGTCGACGCTTGCCGGCACATGATGCTTGTAAGCGCCGGCCCCAACAAAGAACGGCAGCGAGCCGGCCGGTGTGTTGCGCGCTGCCAGCTCTTGCAGCGTCCGCTCGACCTCGAGCTCGCCTTTGGCGTTTGGCAGATCGAGCTGGCGGCGCAGCCGCTTGTCGGCGGGGATGTCGGCAAACAGCGCCTCGATGTCGGCAACGCCGGCGCGCTCCAGCATGCCGCGGCGGTCATCGCCGGTGAGCGGCAGATAGCGCATTAGGAGCTTTCCTTGATGAACGCCTGATAGGCGGCGCGGTCCATGAGCCCGGAGAGCTCGGCGGCGTTCGCCAGCCTGACCTTGAAGAACCAGGCCTTGCCTTCGGCATCCTCATTGACGAGTGCCGGCTGCCCGGCAAGCTCGGAGTTGACCTCGATCACCTCTCCGCCCACCGGCGTGAACACGTCGCTTGCCGCCTTGACGCTCTCCACCACCGCCATCGCCTCGCCCGCGGCCGCCTTGCGCCCGGCCTGCGGCAGCTCGACGTAGACGACGTCCCCGAGCTGGCTCTGCGCATGGTCGGTGATACCGACCGTACCGATGTCGCCATCGACGCGGATCCACTCATGCTCGCGACTGAAGCGCTCTGTCGTCACTATCCCCTCCCTCGTTCAGCGGCTGGCGTAGCGATGCGCAAGGAACGGCAGCGGCACGATCGCCGCGCCGAGCGGCTTATTGCGCACCATCAAGCTGACGCGCTCCCCCGGGCGGGCGTGCGCCGCCGCGACGTAGCCCATGGCCAGCGGCGCATCCAGGCTCGGCCCGAATCCTCCCGAGGTGACACGGCCGACCGGCGCGCCACCCGCGGTCAGGATCGGCGCTCCTTCCCGCGCCGGTGCGCGGCCGTCCGGCCTGATGCCAACGCGCCGCCGTGCCGGGCCGTGGGCGAGCTCGTCAAGGACCCTCCCTGCCCCCGGGAAGCCGCCGCCCGCGCGACGGCGCTTCTGGATCGACCACGCGAGCGCCGCCTCGACCGGGCTCACCGACTCGTCGAGATCGTGCCCATAGAGGCACAGTCCGGCCTCCAACCGCAGGCAATCGCGGGCGCCGAGCCCGGCGAGGGCAACCCCGTCTTCGGCCAGAAGCGCCAGCGCGAGGCCCTCCGCTTCGTTCGCGGCGAGGGCGATTTCAAATCCATCCTCGCCGGTGTAGCCCGAGCGGGAGATGTGACAGGCAGTGCCAGCGAGGAGAGCCTTGGTCGCCGACATGAAGGTCAGCGCCGCAGCTGCCGGGCACAGCCTCGCCATCAGCGCAGCGCTGGCCGGTCCTTGCAGGGCGAGGAGCGCGCGATCCGGGGCGGGGGAGAGCGCCACCGCGGCCGGCAGGTGGTGCGCAATATGCTCAAAGTCCACCTGGCGGCGGGAAGCGTTGACGACCAGCAGCAGGCGGCCGTCTTCGCTCGCATCCCGCGGCCGCGTCACCATCAGATCATCGATGATGCCGCCCGTCTCGTTCAGTAGCTGTGTGTAGCGCTGCTGCCCCGGCCTGAGGTTGCAGATGTCGGCAGGCACGAGCGCTTCGAGTGCGGCCGCGGTGGCCGTATGGTCGGGCCCGCTGAGCACGGCCTGGCCCATGTGCGAGACGTCGAACAGACCGGCGCTGGCGCGCGTGTGCAGATGCTCCTTGAGGATGCCCGGGGGATAGTGCAGGGGCATCGCATAGCCGGCAAACGGCACCATGCGGGCCGCGCGGCGCACGTGCAGATCATAAAGCGGCGTGCGCGCAAGAGTTTCGCAATCGCTTGCCATTGGAGCCCACGACGACATAGCCTGTACCCCGCGCCGCGCGGGCGCGAGACCAAGCCCCTCTGTCATCGGACCTGAGAGATTTCGGCGAAGCCAGTGCCCGCCTTACCCCTTCGGTGAGCCGGCACAGTCACCGGCTGCTTTCCAGAGCGCCATCAACCTGCGGTCCTTTTGCCTGAGAGTTTCCGGGGCGGTTGCTCCTTCGGCGCCGGCATTTCACCGGTCTCTTCCGCAGGCCTCGCATGGGCAGCGGCGGCGATGATACGCGCGTGCGTGCGCAAGTCAACGCAAGAGCCTCGGGATATGCCCAACGGCGCGATCGCGCACGCCGTCGCCGCGGCTTATCCCGCCCCGGGCGCCGTGCGATCGAAGGCCACGTAGACCTCGTACTCGGCGGGTCGCGAGCCTTCGGGAATCGGAAAAGACAGCGACTTGACGATCGAGAAATAGCCGATCGGCCGGTCGAGGACGACGTCGACGTCGATCATCACTTTTTCGTTCAGGATTTTCTCGCGCTTGGCGTCGGTCACAAACACGTTGAGCGGCAGGATGACGCGCCCACTCTTGCCCTTGGGCCCGAGCAGCACGCGCCCGGAAAAACCGTACTTGACGGTAATGCGCCCCTGGTCGATGTCGCACTCGCGCGCCGTCTTGGTGATCTCGCCGCGATGCATGACGGCCAGTCCATCCCCGACCCGTCCCGGCTCGTAGATCGTCACATACCCCTCGCGCGGCCACACCTGGAAGCGCGGACAGCCGTGGGCTACCTCGCCGAGGCTGCTGGACTCGCCGCCGTCGGTCTTGGCCGCAGCCAGCAGCTGATCCTGGGTTACCGAGCCGACCTCGGTGTTCGCCTTATCCTGACCGCCGCCCAGCCATCCCCCACCGATACCCGATGTCAGGGACGTCATTCCGCACCCGCCGAGCCCTGCAATCAGCACAGCGAGCTGGGCGCCTTGCAGCAGTACGAGCAGGGTTCTGCGTGGCGATTGCGTCAAAGCCCTTGTCCGAACACTTGCCCGGCTTCTTGCGGACCGGTATTCCCCTAGCCCTCGGCCTGTCGTACCGCCCGCTGCTGCTGTCCGGCGACTCAAAGTCTAGCATCCGGTGGCGCGGAGGGCCAAGGCAGGCCCAAAAATGCTGACCATAGAATCGCGCCTTGCCGTGCCGATTTGCAGTCCCAAGGTCTCCGTAGCTGCCGCATGCCCTCGCCGCGCTCCATGTGCTCCCGCTTAGGCTCCCGCCGCCCGGCTCAGCCATCGCA
>JBPYEF010000446.1:0-6725 GCA_051985875.1 Hyphomicrobiaceae bacterium | reverse complement strand
GCCGGCGCGACAAAATATACTACTTTCATGGCTGTGCCTCTTCACCGAGAGTGCACGACAAGCTGACAGATTCTCGAGGCTGGCCATGGTCGCGCGCGCCGCGGCAGCCGGCGTTGATGACCTATCCCTCCGGAGGGCGTTCCCCCCGGACTCGACTGGCGAGGGAAACATGCAGAGGCAAGCGTCTGAAACGAAAACGGCAGCGCCGCTGGAGGTGGCGTTCAGCGCCTACCAGGTTGCAGATCCCGAGACATTCAGCCGCAACATGCTGCGCGTCATGGAGCAGGGCAGCCGGGTGCTCACGGGCCTGTTGGAGAAGAAGGAGGCGACGTCGCCCTTCAACACCGGCGACATGCTGGAAGCGAGCAAGCTGTTCACGGACATCGCGCAGTTCTGGATGGGCAACCCCGCGGCCATGGCCGAGACCAATGCGGCGCTGCTGGGGGAGCTGCTGCAACTGGCGGGTGCGACCGCGCAGCGGATGGTCGGCGTGACGGCACCTGCGGTGGCCGAGCCCGAGCCCGGGGACAACCGCTTCAAGGATCCGGAGTGGAGCGAGAACCCCTACTTCGACTTTTGGAAGCAGTTCTACCTGATTACCGCGCGCTGGCTGGAGAGCGTCGTCGACAAGACCATGGGCCTGGACGACAAGACGCGTCAGCGCGCCGAGTTCTACCTGAAGCAGGTGACGAGCGCCCTGTCGCCGTCGAATTTCCCGATCACCAACCCCGAGGTGTTGCGTACTACGCTGGCAACCAGCGGCGAGAATCTCGTCCAGGGCATGGCCAATCTGGTTGCCGATCTGAAGGCTTCCGGCGAGCTGTTCAAAATCAGCCAGACGGACGTCCAGGCCTTCGAGGTCGGGCGCAACGTCGCGACCGCACCGGGAAGGGTTGTCTTCCAGAACGAAATACTGCAGCTCATCCAGTACGCGCCGTCCACGGCTGAGGTGTACGACACGCCGCTGCTGATCGTGCCGCCGTGGATCAACAAGTTCTACATCCTCGACCTCGGTCCCCAGAAATCGTTCATCCGCTACATGGTCGCCCGAGGCTTCACGGTGTTCGTGGTCTCCTGGGTCAATCCCGACGGGCGCCTGGCGCACAAGACGTTCGAGGATTACATGAACGAGGGCATCCTCGCCGCAGCGGATGCGGTGGTGCGCGAGACCGGCACGAGGAAGGCCAACGTCATTGGCTACTGCGTCGGCGGCACGCTGCTAGGCACCACGCTGGCCTACCTGGCGGCGCGCGGCGAGGAGCCGTTTTCGTCGGCCACGTTCTTTGCCGCCCAGGTCGACTTCACGAAGGCCGGCGATCTGCTGCTGTTCATCGACGACGCGCAGCTCAAGGCGCTCGAGGAAATGATGGCCGAGCGCGGCTACCTCGACGGTTCGCGCATGGCCAACGTGTTCAACATGCTGCGCCCGAAGGACCTCATCTGGCCCTACATCGTCAACAACTACATGCTTGGCAAGAAGCCGTTTCCCTTCGATCTGCTGTTCTGGAATCAAGACTCGACGCGCATGCCGCCAGCCAATCACAGCTTTTATCTGCGCGAGTTCTACCACGAGAACAAGCTGGCGTGCGGTCAGATGACGATCGGTGGCGTCAAGCTCGATCTCGCCAAGGTGAAACTGCCAATCTACGAGCTGTGTGCGCGGGAGGATCACATCGCGCCGGCCAAATCCGTGTTCATCGGCGCCAAGCTGTTCGGCGGCCCCGTCACCTTCGTGCTCGCCGGATCGGGGCACATCGCCGGAGTGATCAATCCAGCCGACAGAGCCAAGTACCAGTACTGGACGAACGACAGGATGCCCGCAACGCTGGAGCAGTGGATCGCCGGCGCATCGGAGCACCCCGGATCTTGGTGGCCGCACTATGCCGCCTGGCTCGCCAGATATTCCGGCGGCAAGGTAGCGGCGCGCCCGCCCGGGGCCAGGTTGGGCAGCATAGAAGACGCGCCCGGGAGCTACGTGAAGGTGAAGGCGTGATTAAGGGTCACGCCGGCGATGAACAACTGCGCGCTGCCCTCAACCCGTCTGCAGTGCCTGCTCTAGATCGGCGATGATGTCGGCAGCGTCCTCAATGCCGATCGACAGGCGTACGACGTCGTCCCCGGCACCTGCGGACTCCCGCTGCTCGCTGGTCAGCTGGCTGTGCGTGGTCGAGGCCGGATGAATGATCAGACTGCGCGTATCGCCGATGTTGGCGAGGTGCGAAAACAGCTTGACGCTTGAGACGAGCTTCACCCCCGCCTGGTAGCCGCCTTTGAGGCCGAACGTGAACACGCTGCCCGCTCCCCTGGGACAGATCTTAACCGCCAGGCGATGGTATGCATTATCCGGCAGGCCGGCATAGTTGACCCAAGCGACGCGCGGGTGCTTTTCGAGCATCTTGGCAACGGCCAGGGTATTCTCGCAATGCTTGGCCATGCGCAGCGGCAAAGTCTCGATGCCGGTCAGGATCAGGAAGGCATTGAACGGCGATATGGCCGGTCCCAGGTCGCGCAAGCCCATGACACGCGCGGCGATGGCGAAGGCGAAATTGCCGAAGGTCTCGGCGAGCTTGATGCCGTTGTAGCTGGGGTTGGGGTCGACCATGGTTGCATATCGGTGCTTGGCCGCGAGCCAATCGAAGCTGCCGCAGTCGACGATGACGCCGCCGATGGAATTGCCGTGGCCGCCCATGAATTTGGTGAGCGAGTGCACGATGATATCGGCACCGTGCTCCTTCGGCTGGCACAGATAGGGCGTTGCCAGAGTGTTGTCGACGATCAGCGGCACGCCGGCCTCTCTGGCAACGGCGGCGATCGCCGGCAAGTCGACGACGACCCCGCCTGGGTTGGCGATCGACTCGCAAAACAAGGCCCGGGTCTTGGGCGTGATCGCTCGCCGGAAACTCGCCGGGTCGGTTGCATCGGCCCAGGCGACCTGCCAGCCGCACTTTTTGAACGCGTGATTGAACTGATTGACGCTTCCGCCATAGAGCTGGCGCCCGGCGACGAACGCATCACCCGGTTCCAGCAACGTGTGGAACACCAGCGCCTGCGCCGCGTGTCCCGATGCGACGGCAAGCGCCGCCGTGCCACCCTCGAGGGCGGCGATGCGTTGCTCGAGAACCGCCTGCGTCGGATTGCCGATGCGCGTGTAGATGTTGCCGAACACCTCAAGATTGAACAGGGCGGACGCATGCGCGACGTCGTTGAAGACGTAGGACGTGGTCTGGTAGATCGGCGTGACGCGCGCTCCCGTTGCCGGGTCCGGCGCCGCGCCGGCGTGAATGGCAAGCGTCGCGAACCCCGGTTGCGAGTTGGCAGTCTCGGTCATGGTCGACTCCGTTGCTGCAGGCGGGTCCACGGGAGCCAATGCCGGCCGACAAGTCAACTGCCAACCCGCCGGGCGCGCCGTCCGACGGGCCAACGGCACCTCGCCACGATTGCAAGCGCGTGCGCGGCACGGCGCTTTACACGGCAGGCGCGAGAGCTGCTAGGATTGGCACGCGGCGGGGACCGCGGCGACAAGCAGGAGCGGTTGATGCACGGGGTGGTATTCTTGGGTGACCGCAAGCTCGAGCTGCGCGCGTGCTCCGACCCGACGCCGGGGGCGCGTGAGGTGGTTCTGGAGATCAAGGCCTCCGGCATGTGCGGCAGCGATCTGCACGTCTATCGCGCGCCGTTCAAGCCGGGGGATGCCGCTTCCGGCTTCAGCCGCGCGGCAGAGCCCGTCATTGCCGGCCACGAGCCGTGTGGCATCGTCGCTGCGCTTGGCCCCGGCGTCAGCACCGCGGAGGCGCACGTCGGCCAGCGCGTGATGTGCCATCACTACTCGGGTTGCGGCAGCTGCAAGCACTGCCGCGGCGGGTGGGCACAGATGTGCCTCAAGGGGGCGACGGTGTACGGTGCCAATGGGCACGGCGGCCACGCGCGCTACATGAAGGTACCGGTCGCGACCTTGGTTCCGCTGCCCGATGCGCTCTCCTTCGAGACCGGGGCCGCCATCTCCTGCGGCACGGGCACGGCCTATGCTGCGCTCAGGCGCCTGCAGCTGCGGGGTGGCGAGACCATCGCCATCTTCGGCCAAGGTCCGGTCGGGCTATCGGCCTCGCAGCTGGCCGCGGCGATGGGCGCGCACGTCATCGCCCTCGACGTGATGCCAGAGCGGCGCGCGCTGGCGACCAGCTTCGGGGCCCATGCCGTAATCGACCCGACGTCCACCGATCCGCTGGCGGCGATTCAACAGCTGACCCACGGCGAGGGCGCGCACAAGACATTCGACACCTCGGGTTCCGCCGCGGCGCGCGCCGTGGCCGTGCGTTCAGCGCGCGCCTGGGGCAGTGTGTGTTTCGTCGGTGAGCGCGGCCAAGTCACCCTCGACGTCAGCCCCGACCTGTTGCGCCGACAGATCACGCTGCTCGGCTGCTGGACCTTCTCCATCCAGGGGCAGGCGGACTGCGCCGAGTTCATTGCCGATCGCAGCATTCCCGTCGCCAAGCTGTTCACCGATCGCTGGCGGCTCGAGGAGGCCGAGGCGGCCTATCGCCTGTTCGACCGGCAAACCACGGGCAAGGGAGTGTTTTTGCCATCGTAACGCCGGGCAAGGTCCGGCGCGGGGCAAGGCGCACACGTCGCACATAGCCGGGGAGGCTGAAATGGGCAGCAAGATAGCCATTGTCGGAGCCGGCGCGGTCGGCGGCTACGCCGGGGCGCACATGGTACGAGCCGGAGAAGACGTCACCTTCCTCGACCCTTGGCCCGAGCATGTGGAGGCAATGCGTACACGCGGCCTGCGCGTCACGCATGCACGGGATGTCGCTGAATTCTCCGTACCGGTGCGGGCGCTGCACATCACCGACGCGCAGCGTCTTGCCAAGGAGAAGCCGATCGACATCGCCTTCGTGTGTGTCAAATCCTACGATACGGCCTGGGCCACCACCTTGATCGCCCAGTACTTGGCTGCGGACGGCTACGTCGTTTCGCTGCAGAACTGCATGAACGAGGAGACGATCGCTCGGACCGTCGGCTGGGGCAAGACGCTAGGCTGCATCGCCAGCTCGATCACCGTCAACCTGCCGGAGCCGGGACATATCCATCGCGGCGCCGGCAAGCGCGGCGCCGCGCATACGGTGTTCCGCGCCGGCGAGGTGCACGGCCGGGTCACGCAACGTGCCGAGGAGGTCTGCCGGTTGGTCGGCACCGCCGACAGCGCGAAGGTGACGCAGAATCTGTGGGGCGAGCGCTGGTCGAAGCTCGTCACCAACGTCATGGGCAACGGCCTGTCCGCCTGTACCGGGCTGTCGGGCGGGCAGATGGTGGCGGACGAGGCCGTACGCCGCTTCTCGACGCGGCTCGGCAGCGAGGCGATCCGCGTCGGGCAGGCGCTCGGCTATCAGCTCGAGGAGATCCAGCATTTGCCCGCCGAGACCATCGCCCGTGCAGGCGAGGGCGATGCGGCGGCCATGCGCGCATTCGAGGAGCAGCGCTTCAAGGACGCCAAGCATACCGCGGCCGAGCAGCGCCCTTCGATGGGTCAGGACATGCTCAAGGGCAGGCGTACGGAGATCGACTTTCTCAATGGCTTCGTCGTGCGCGAGGGCGCGCCGCTCGGCCTTGCCTGCCGCGCCAACGCCGTGCTTACCGACCTCGTCAAGCGCGTCGAGCGCGGAGAGCTCGAACCCGATCCGCGTCACATCACCGAACTGCGGTTGAACTGAGCGGCAGGCGCGATTGCGGCGCGCGCCGCCAAGGTCGAGCTTCAGAAGCCCGCCTCGATGGCGCGCGTAAACGACAGGCCAAGCCCTGCTGCGCGGGGCACCGCCATCGTCCCTTTCACCGGTAGCGGTGGATCGGCAAACAGCCGCTGCGTCCAGGGCATGTACTCAAGGTAGTGCCCGTTGGGGGTTGCTGCCATCAGGTGCACGTGCACTTCCGGGAGCAGATGCGAGACCACCGGAAGGTTGTAGGCCTCGGCCATGGCGGCGACCTTTCTCCACTGCGTGATGCCGCCAACGCGCAGCAGATCGATCATGACGATGTCGACGGAACCGGCCTGCAGCATGTGGCGGAAGGGCGCAATGCCGTACAGATATTCGCCTCCGGCGATCGGCGTGCTCAGCTCGGCGGCGATGCGGGCGATGCCCGCGTAATCATCGCAAGTCGTCACATCCTCAAGCCAGTGCAGGTGGTAGGGCGCGAGCCGAGCGCCGATGCTCAGCGCTTCGGGTATCGTCCAACGCTGATTGATGTCGCACATCAGGTCGACTTCGGGACCGACGATCGCGCGCAGCGCGCGGATGCGCTCGACTTCGCGCTCGGCAGACCTGCGTCCCGGTAGCCCGAGCTGGGTCTTCATCGCCGTCCAGCCGCGCTCGAGCAGCCGCCGCGCCGCGGTCTCGACCTCTGCCTGCGAAAACGTGCGCATCAGGGCGCCGCTGGCGTAGGCCGGAATGCACGCGCGGCATTCGCCCAACAAGGCACTGACCGGCACGCCGAGCGCCTTGCCACGGATGTCCCACAGCGCCGTATCAACGGCCGACAACGCCAGGGTGAAGATGCCGGGCGGACCGCTGCTGCCCGCCGCGGTGCGCAGTTTGTCGACAATGTGTTCGAGCCGATGGGGGTCCTCGCCGATGGTCAGCGCCGCGAGCGCATCGACCGCCGCGCGCAGCGCGGGCAGCAACGCCCCCGCAAAGAAGGTAACGCCCAATCCCTCGATCCCATCGTTGGTG
>JBPYEF010000445.1:0-6994 GCA_051985875.1 Hyphomicrobiaceae bacterium | reverse complement strand
CCCGTCACCAGCAGGTGTCCACCGTCGACGACGAGAATGCTCCCAGTCATATACGCACCCGCATCCGACGCCAGCAGCAGCAGCGGTCCATCGAGATCGGCGAATTTGCCGGCCCGCCGCAGCGGCACGCGCGCGAGCATGCGCTGTCCGGCCGGGGTTGCCAGAAAGGCGGCGTTGAGCTCGGTGTCGAGGTAGCCCGGCGCCAGCGCATTCACGCGGATGTTGTCGCGCGCCAGCTCCAGTGCCATCGACCGCGCCAGACTGGCCACGGCGGCCTTGCTTGCGGCGTAGGCGGAAAGCGACTTGGAAACGGCGAAGCTCAGCATCGAGGCGGTGATGATGATCGTACCGCCGGCCCCGTTGGCGACCATGCGGCGGGCCCCCTCCTGACCGACGCGGAACACCCCGTCGAGATTGACGGCCATCACCTCGCGCCACTCCCGCTCGCTCATGGCGAGAAAGTAGGAGCCCGAGGGTACGCCCGCATTGTTGATGAGGATGCTGATCGGCCCGAGCGCCGCCTCGGCCGCGGCAAAACCGTTCGCCACCGACGCGGCGTCGGTTACGTCCATGGCGACGGCAGCAGCCTTGCCGCCCGCGGCGGCAATCTCCGCCTGCAGCGCCTGCAGGCGCTCGAGCCGCCGCGCCGCCAGCGCCACCGCAGCGCCGGCGCCTGCCAGCACACGCGCAAAGTGGCGCCCGAGACCCGAAGAGGCGCCGGTCACCAGCGCGCGCTTGCCGCGCAAGGAAAACATCGGCCGTCACCCGCTGCACCGCGGGTCTGTCACCCGCGCCCGCTCTTGGCGCCAGAGCCGCGCTGCATCGACCGGGTGCGCCACGCCCCTTGCCGAAGACGCCCATCGGCCGGTCGCGGCTGCCGACAGGGGACGTCCCACGCCCGCCGCGGCGCTATCATAGCCAGCGGCCCTCGGTGAGACAATTTTGCCGCGGCGATCGCAACCTGCGGCCTCGATCCGCAGCAAGGACGCGCAGACAGTTACGCCCGGCTTGGCTAAGCTCCTGGCTAAGCTCCCCTGGCTACGAACTCCCCTGGGCGGAGATCGCCAACGTTGGTGCGGCGGGCCTTGCGCGGACAAGGTGCCGACGACGACACGGTTAGTCGCCACGACAAAGCCACATGCAGCGCAGCGCAATTTTTGCCGCCGGCTTTCTCGTCCTGTTCGTCGGCGGCGGGGCCCGCTTTGCCATCGGTCTCACCTTGAAGCCGATGGTCACCGAGCTCGCCTGGGCACGCGGCGAGCTCGGTCTTGCGGTCGGCGTCTACCTCGTCGTATCGGCATTCGCCACCTACTTGGCCGGCCGTCTCGCCGACCGGGTTGGCCCGCGCGCGCTGCTCACCCTCGGCGTGGCCATCAGTGCGGCCGGACTGGGGCTGATGAGCCTGGTATCCGCGGCGTGGCAGGCGCTGCTGTTCTACGGCGTCGTGTTCGCGGTGGGCAGCGGCATCGCCTCGCTGACGCCGGTCGGTGTCATGGTGACGCACGCCTTTCCCGATCGCACCGGATTGGCCAACGCCGCGGTGATCTCCGGCACGAGCATGGGGCAGCTGGTGATCATCGGCGTGCTCTCCGCCGCGCTGCAGCCGTTCGGCTGGCGCCTCGTCTTCCTGGCGGTTGCCGGCGCGCACTGCGCGCTGCTGCCACTGCTGCTGATCGCGCTGCCGCGGCAGGCAAGCCGCCGGGCGGGCACCGCCGCGGGCGGGCTTGGCCTCGGCGGCGCGGCGCGCAGGGCGCGGTTCTGGTTGCTCATCACCGTATATGCGATCTGCGGCTTCAACGACTTCTTCGTCGGCACACACATCGTCGCCTTCGCCCAGGACCATGGCGTTGCCGCGCGGTTCGCCGGCAATCTGCTGGCGCTGATGGGGCTGACCGGCCTGATCGGCGTTCTCGCCGCGGGAATCGCCAGCGATGCCCTCGGCGCCGCCTATACGGCGGCAATCGCCTTCGCCATCCGCGTCGCCGTGTTCGCGCTGATCGCGCGCTACCAGTCGACGGCGGCGATCAGCGCCTTCGCGCTGCTGTTCGGGGCGACCTTTCTCGTCACCGCGCCCCTCGTCGTGCTGTTCGTGCGCGACCATTTCGGGCTCGCCAACCTCGGCGCGCTGACGGGAATCATCACCATGGTGCACCAGATCTTCGGCGGTATCGGCGCCTACGGCGGCGCGCTGATGTTCGATGCCACCGGCAGCTACGATCAAGCGTTCACGCTGCTGCTCGCCGTCTCCGCATTGGCGCTCGTCCTCACCCTGCGGCTGCGGGGCGCGCCCGCGGCAGCACCTGCGGATTGACGACGTTGATCGGCGCCCCCGCCGCATACGCGAGGATCTGCTCGAACACGTCGGCAAACTGTAGCTCGTATTCCTCTTGCGTCACGTAGCCGATGTGCGGGGTCGCGATCACATTGTCCATTGCCAGCAGCGGATGGCCCGGATCGGCTACCGGCTCTTCCTCGTACACATCGACGGCGGCGAAGCCGGGCCTCCCGGCGCGCAACGCGGTGACGAGCGCGCCGGGTTCGATCAGGGCCGCGCGGCTGGTGTTGACGAGCAACGCGCTCGTCTTCATGCCGGCGAGATCGTGCGCAGTGACGATATGGCGGGTGGCCGCGACGAGCCGCAGGTGCAGCGAAACGACGTCGCTTTGGGCAAACAATGCGCGCTTGCTCTCGGCCACGGCGAAGCCCTCCTGCTGCGCGCGTTGGCGCGATGCCTCGCGCGCCCACACCAGCACGTGCATGCCGAAGCTGCGCCCATAGCCGGCCACCACATGGGCGATGCGGCCCCAGCCGTAGAGGCCGAGCGTCTTGCCACGCAGCGAGCTGCCGACGCCGCTTTGCCAGCGCCCGGCCTTGAGCGCCGCCACCTGCTCGGGAATGCGGCGCGCGGCGGCGAGCATCAGGGCAAAGGTCAGTTCCGCGGTGGCAAAGGACGGGGTATCCGCGTGCATGTTGGACGCCACGATGATGCCGAGCCGGGTGCACGTGTCGACGTCGATGTGCGGCCAGACGCTGCGCTGGCTGATCAGGCGCAGCCGCGGCAAGCGTTCGAGCAATGGTGTGCGAATTGCCGTGCGCTCGCGGATCAGGACCAGCGCCTCGGTATCGCCGAGCCGCGCGGCGAGCGCGTCGGTGTCGGCAACATGGTCTTGCCAGACCGTCACCCGATGACCGGCGAGCTTGGCGAAGCAGGGCAGCGTGCGCAGGGTGTCGTGGTAGTCGTCGAGGATGGTGACGTTCACGGATGCACCGGATCGGGTCGCGCGCGGCTGCAGGATCGCACGCGCCAAGCGGACGAGCAATCGCCGCGCGCAGCGGCAGGGACCCTGGTGGGCGAGAGGCGACAGCGGCGTACCGTCCGGCTGGGCACCGCCAGCGGGCGCGGCCATAACATTCCTGCTGCCGCAGGCGCGCTGCCCCACTGCGCGACGCCCTTGCTGCGCGACGTCCGGGGGTCGGCGATCGCGAGCCCGCCAGCACCGCCCCGGCGGCCCATAGGCGGGAAAGCGCGCAGATGCTAACTGTGCGCTTCGTACTGCCGTGAAGGGTTGCCATGATCCCGCTGCTCAAAGGCCTGCGCGTCCTCGATCTCACCACGGTCATTCTCGGCCCCTACGCCACCCAGATCCTCGGCGACCTCGGCGCCGAGATCATCAAGGTGGAGCCGCCGGAGGGCGACAGCATGCGTTCGGTGGCGCCCGTCGCCATGCCCGGCATCAGTGCGATCTTTGCCAACTCGAACCGCAACAAGCGCTCGATCGTGCTCGACCTCAAAACGCAGGCGGGCCGCAGCGCGCTGATCAAACTGATCGCGACCGCCGATGCCTTCCTGCACAACATGCGCCAGCAGGCGCTCGACCGGCTCGGCTTTGGCTACGAGGCGGTGCGCGCTGCCAACCCGCGCATCGTCTACGCCGCCGCAGTGGGCTTCTCGCGCCACGGCCGCTACGCCGGCAAGCCCGCCTATGACGATGTGATCCAGGCGGCTTCCGGCTTCGCCGGGCTGTTTGAGATGCGCGATGGCGCGCCGATGTACGCTCCGAGCATCGCCGCCGACAAGGTTTCCGGCCTGCACCTGGCCTACGCCGTGCTCGCCGCGCTGCTCTATCGCGAGCGCACCGGCAAGGCGCCCGGCTATGTGGAAGTGCCGATGTTCGAGCTGATGGCCGCCTTCAGCCTGTGCGAGCATCTTGGCGAAGCGACCTTCGCGGAGAGTGGCAAGGTCGGCTACGCGCGCGTCTTATCGCCGGGTCGCCGCCCCTACAAGACCAAGGACGGCTGGGTGGCGGTGCTGCCCTATACGGAACGCAATTGGCGCAAGATCCTCGCCGAGATCGGCCGCTCGGACATGGCAGAGCTCGCATGGTTCCGCGAGCCGACCGAGCGCAGCCGCAGGGTGGGCGAGCTGTACGCGGCGCTTGCGGAGGCGCTGCCCGAGCGCAGCACCGCGGCATGGCTGGCCGTCTTCGAGCGCCTCGATGTTCCCGCGCAGCCCGTGCGCCGCCCGGCGGACCTGCTCGACGATCCGCATCTGCGCGAGGTCGGCTTCTTTGCCGCCAATTTTGCGCGCACGACACCCGTCAAGCGCAGCATGCGCCTGGCGATGACCGTCGCCGACCTCGCCAGCGATCCGGATTTGCCTCCCCCTCCGCTCGGCGGCGACGGCGCGGACATCCTGCGCGAGGCGGGCTGCACCCCGGCGGAGATCGCCGCTGCGCTCGAGCGTCGCTGAGGGTTGCATCTGCCTTGCTGACGGCTTGCAGGGCGGTGCAATCTGCCGCATGGTGGCCGCGCCGACTCGGCGAGAGCTATCTTGCGATAGCTATTGAGAAAAGGATCATGCGGGCCCCGGCAGCACTGACTACGCGCCGTCGCCACTGCCGCAGCGCGGCCGTGCTCTTTGGCGCGCTGGCGCTGCTGTGCGCGGCGGCCGCGCCGGCGGCCGCGCAGGGGGAACCATCCGGCACCAGCTACGTCACCCCGTTTCCGGAAGGCGACATCTACCGGCTGCAGGTCTACGGCGATGCCTTTGCCGAAGGCCTGCTCGGCGGGTTGATCGAATCGTTCGCCGGCGACAGCCGGGTGCAGGTCTCGGCCAAGCACCGCGCACTCAACGGAATTGCGCGCGCCGACTTCGCCGATGAGATCAAGGCCGAGGAAGCGAGCCGCGATAGTTTCCACATCGCCGTCATCATGATCGGCTTCTACGATCGCATTAGCATACGCGTCGGGCAGCGCGAGCGGCTGGCCGTCGGCTCGGACGCGTGGCGCGAGGAGTACGGCCGCCGCGTCGATTTGCTGATCAAGGCGCTGAAGCGGCGGGGCATGGCGCTCTACTGGGTCGGGCAGCCGATCATGCGCCGCTTCGAGGCGAACGATCCGGCGCAGATGATGAACGACATCGTGCGCAACAAGGCGTATCTCGACGGCATCAAGTTCATCGACATCTCCGCGCAGTTCGCCGACGAGAGCGGTAATTACACGCCGTATGGCCCGGACATTACCGGCAAACAGCGCCTGCTGCGCGATTCCGACGGCATTCTCTTCACCCCGGCAGGCAATCGCAAGCTTGCGCATTTCGTCGAGCAGGAGATCAAGCGCGATCTGGCGACCGCGAGGAACGAGCGCGCCATCCCACTCGCCGGCAATGAGGCCGAGCAGAAGCGCGTCAGCGCGCTGCGCCGTCCGGCGGCGGAGTCCGAGGACAGCTGGAAGGGCACCATCACGCCCAGCAAGGAGGCGGCGGGCAAGAAGGGACCAGCGGCGGTTCTGCCCGCCGAAACGGGCAACGAGCAGAAGGTCGACAACGGACGCATCACCCTGAAGAGCATCGGCGCCAACGGCCGCGAGGAGTCCGTCACCATCGATATCCTGCGGCCGGCAATCCCCTCTGCGGTGATTTCCCTGATCACCCGCAAGGAATCGAGCGACCGGGCAACGGCCATGGGCGATGCCGTCACCGACGATGTCGGCGGCGGGCTCGTGATGCTGGATTCGATTGCCCCGGTCGGCGCCGCCGGCGCGCGGCATATGGCCCCGAGCCAAACGCCATACTACCACGTGCTCGTCAAGGGCGAGCGCCCCATGCCCAAGCCGGGGCGCGCCGACGACTTCTCGTGGCCGAAGGCCGAACCGGTGGCCGCCAGCGAGCCGGCAGCGAATGCCGGCCGCCCGCCCGCTCCGGCACCCAAGAACGCACCGCGCAGCTGAGCGCTGCGCGACGCGCCCCTCACGCCCCCTCCTCGCCCCGCGCACTCGGCCGCCGTCGCCCTCGCTCCATGCGCGGCCGGTTGCCGATCTTGCGCGACATGCCGTCGAGCTTGCGCACCGCCGCATCGAAGGAGGCGCGAACCGCCAATGGCAGCTCGGTATACGCATGCGCCCCCGCGCGCTCATGGCGGACTACGATCGGGTTGCGGCGTGGCAAGCCAAGCTCGATCTTGATCTGGAACACCTTGGGCTTCTGCGGCGTGCGGTGCGGCACCTCGAGCACCACGCGGCAGAAGGTGATGCGGCCGAAATGCTGGGCGAGCTTGCGCAGCTTCTGGCGCACCAGCTCCTCGACCGCTTCGCTCCTGTCGATGCCGTGGAAACTAATGCTGACGGAGGTCTCGCTGCTCGCCGTGTCCATGCGTCCATCCATGCGTTGGTCGGATGCGTCGGCCCCATGCCTCGGCCCATGCGTCAGTCCCATGCGTCAGTCCCATGCGTCTGGCCCATGCGTCTGGCCCATGCGTCTGGCCCATGCGTCGGACGGTGCGTCGGACGGTGCGTCGACCAACGCGCCGCTTTGCTGCGCGCCGCGCCCGGCGATGCACAACCCGGCTCGCAGGGTCATCAATACTGACGTGGGTAGCATGGCCTCGGCGGTCAAGGCGCCGCGTCTGGCGCGAGCGCCGACCCATTCCGGTTCGGGGTCAGCGCGGCAAGTCGCTGCGCCCCATCAGGAAGCGATCGATGGCGTGCGCGGCCTGAC
>JBPYEF010000444.1:0-2880 GCA_051985875.1 Hyphomicrobiaceae bacterium | reverse complement strand
AGGAGCGCAACGGCATGGACGAGGCGACGTGGCGGAGCCAGCACGCGATTGCCGAGCAGATGATTAGAGCGGTGATGGATTGCCCGATCCCGATCATCGCTGCCGTCAACGGTGCGGCCTTTGCGGGCGGCATGGAACTGGCGCTGGCCTGCGACTTCGTGTACGCGGCAACCTCGGCGCGCTTCGCTCTGACCGAGGTCAGTTTGGGCATCATACCCGGCGCGGCGGGTACCCAGAACCTGCCGCGCGCGGTGGGCGTGCGCCGTGCCAAGGAGATCGTGCTGACGGCCACCCCCTTTTCTGCGGCCGAGGCGCACCAATGGGGCATGGTCAACAGGGTGTGTGCCGACGCGGAGCTCGTGCCCGAAGCGCTGGCGGTCGCCAAGCGCATCGCCGCGAATGCACCCATTTCCGTTCGCCAGGCCAAGAAGTCGCTCGACAAGGCGACCGAGCTCGACCGCGCCAGCGGCTATGCCTTCGAGATCGAAGCCTACAACCGCACGCTAGCCACGGCGGACCGACAGGAAGGCATCGCCGCCTACAACGAGAAGCGCAAACCGCGCTATCAGGGCAGGTAACGGGCGTGGGCGCCAGGCGAGCATCAGGGTAATTCGGCATCGTTCGGCAAGCTGGCGAAGGCGGCAATGCAGCAAGATCACATCGAGGCTGGCACAATTTCCCTGGACTCCGGCTGGTCGGAAATCCGCGAGGGCGTAAAGAAGATCTGCGCCCGCTTCCCCACCGCCTACTGGATCGATCTCGATCACCGGGCGGCCTATCCGACGGAGTTCGTGCAGGCATTGACCGAAGCCGGATACCTGGCTGCGCTGATCCCGGAAACCTACGGCGGTGCGGGCCTGCCGCTGTCGGCTGCCTGCGCCATCCTCGAGACGATTCACGAATCGGGCTGCACCGCGGCCGCCTGCCACGCCCAGATGTACACGATGGGCACCGTCCTCAGGCACGGCAGCGAGGCGCAGAAGCGGGCCTACCTGCCGGGCATCGCCTCGGGCGCGCTGCGCCTGCAGGCGTTCGGCGTCACCGAGCCGACCACCGGCTCCGACACGACGCAGCTCAAGACCCGTGCCGAGAAGCGGGGCAACGACCGCTATGTGGTCAACGGCCAGAAGGTGTGGACCAGCCGTGTGCAGCACTCCGATTTGATGCTGTTGCTGGCACGTACCACGCCGGTGGAGGAAACGCCGAGGCGCACGCAAGGTCTCTCGGTATTCCTCGTAGACTTGCGCGCGGCGGTTGGAAGAGGTGTGGAAATCCGTCCCATCGACGCAATGATCAATCACAGCACCTGCGAGGTGTTCATCGACAATCTCGAGGTGCCGGCCGAGAACCTGATCGGCGAGGAGGGCAAGGGCTTCCAGTACATCGTCGACAGCATGAATGCCGAGCGCATCCTGATTGCCGCCGAGTGCCTGGGCGATGCCAAGTACTTCATCGCCAAGGCCACCGCCTATGCCAAGGAGCGCGTGGTGTTCGGGCGGCCGATCGGCCAGAACCAGGGCATCGCCTTTCCCATCGCGCGCGCCCATGCCGAGCTGGTCGCCGCCGAACTCGTGGTGCGCAGGGCGGCAGCCCTGTTCGAGGCGCAGCGCGCGTGCGGGGCGGACGCCAACATCGGCAAGCTGCTGGCGGCGGACGTTGCCTTCAAGGCGGCCGACGTCTGCCTGCAGACCTTCGGCGGCTTCGGTTATGCGCGCGAATACGGCATCGAGCGCAAGTGGCGCGAATGTCGACTGTACCAGACGGCGCCGATCTCCACCAACATGGTGCTCGCGTTCATAGCCCAGCAGGTGCTCGGGCTGCCGCGCTCCTATTGAGCAAGCTACCCGCCCACAGCGCGGTCAAGCGCTTTCCGGCCGCGTCGCCGCAAACGCGGGAGTGGCCGCGGCGAAGGCGTCGAGCCAGGCAACGAGCCGCGGATGCCGACCGCGCCAGGTGCCGCCGTGGCGGAAATCGAGATAGCCGAGGGCGCACGCCAAGGTCAGATCGCCATAGTCGGGCGTAGCCCGCGCGGCTGGAGGGCGCGCCTCAAGGTTGTCGAGCGCCCGGTCGATCTTCGCCTGCTGGCGCTGCTGCCAGGGCGCGTGCCACATGTTCTCGGGGCGAAAGCGCTTTTCATAGACGAGCAGCAGTGCGGCCTCGAGCACGCCGTCGCCCAGCGCTGCGCGGATCAGCGTGTCCCAGCGCTCGGGACCGGCCTTGGGGAAGAGCACGGGCGCGGGCGCGAGGCTGTCGAGGTACTCGCAAATCACGTGGCTGTCGAAGATCTGCAGCCCTTCGGCGATCAGCACCGGAATCTTGCCGAGTGGATTGGCCGTGTTGATCTCGGCGCTGTCGCCGGGGTTGGTGTCCGCCGCCACCATCGTTATCTGCTCGCCGAGCCCCTTGAGCGCCGCGGCGAGGCGGACCTTGCGAACGTAGGGAGAGAGGGGACTTGATAGCAGTCGCATCATCGCAGACCTCATCCATGCTGCTTGGCCAGCGCCGGACGGCGCTGCCTCGCGACGTTCCGCACGCGCACCTGTCGGGACGCGCGCGACTGCCGAGGGAGCCCACCCGCGCGCCCGACGACCTGCGCCCTCTCAATCGCCGGGCCGGCTCCCCGCAGCACCAGGCGGGTGGACCCCTGGAGGAGCATCTTAGCGCCGCCGCGCGCATAAGGCTCCCTCGCCGTGCGCGCTCGCCGCGGCCTGGGGAAAGTCGCGGGGGATGTGATCCGCTCGCATGCGGGCGGGCGTAGCGCCGCACCCGGCAACGTTCATCCGCTTGCTGAGGCAAGCGGGCCGGTGAAGCCCGCTGAACCCCACTGAAGCCCGCACCTCATCCGGCGACCACGGGCTTTAGGGAATCGACCAGCAGACG
>JBPYEF010000443.1:0-10326 GCA_051985875.1 Hyphomicrobiaceae bacterium | reverse complement strand
CAACCGCTGCGCCCAGACAATCAGGAGATGCTCATGGGCAATCTGCTTCACTATGCGATCGTCTTCCTCGTGGTTGCGCTGATTGCTGCGGCGCTTGGGTTCGGCGGCGTCGCGGGAACAGCACTGGAAGGCGCACGCATCCTCTTTTGGGTAGCGATCATTTTGTTCGCCATCTCGCTGGTGGCCGGCATGATGCGCCGGAACTGATCCAAGGAGGGCGCGCGGAGCGCAGCGTTGCCGCGCGAGCAAGATGGCTTGTCGCACCTCCTTCGAGGTCGGCAAGCATGTCAGCACGAGGTCGCGTTCCGCCGCTAGTGCCCTCGAGCTTTGACTGGCACTGCCTCCGAGCTCGCACAGCATTGCCATTCTCTGCGGCCGCAGATCGTAAACGCGCGATGTGCTGGCGCAGGAGGCGACGCGCCGGCGCTGCGCCCATGTCACCAAGACGGACATAGCCGAGCTGCAAGTGCCCCTCCTGCAATGACAATGCGATTCACACGTGTGGCAGCACCTGTTCGGCGGCGAGCCGCATGGCGCGCCGGACGTGTGTCTGGTCGATACCGCCGATGTTGAACCAGAGCACGAATTCGGTGATGCCGAGGCGGCGTTTCAGTTCCGTGAGCTTGGCCACGCAGGTCGCGGGGTCATCGGCGATGCACGCCCCGAACTCATGCAGCTTGTCGAAGGATAGGTAGCCGAGCTCGCGTGTCTTCTTGCCTTCACGCAGCGTCAGCTCGTAGCCCGGAATCTCGCCGGCGGCAGGGGCACCGGCGAGCTGGTTGGCGGTAACCTTGGCGTAGAACCACTCGACGTGCGTGCGGTAGATGGCGTGCGCTTGCGCAGCGTCCTCGTGCACAAAAAACGGCAGCAGCAGCATCCGTTCGGCCTTCGTCTCGCGGCGAAGATCACGGCTGACCTCGTCGAAAAGCCGGCAATGGTTCTCCAGCTCGTCGATCCACCGCTCGCGGTAGGTGCGATAGGTGAAGGGAGACGCGAGCTGAAGATGCACGCCTGCCCGTGCGGCCTGCTCAAAGCTCTCGGGACTGATGGCCGCCTGGTAGACAGGCGGATGCGGCTTCTGCACCGGCTTCGGCAGCACCTCGACGGGTTGCGGAATGGTCCAGAACTTCCCCCGGTAGGAAATCCTCTCCTGCGTCCAGGACTTCAGTACGATGTCCACCCCTTCCGCGAGCATCTCGCGGCTCTTGTCCATCGGCACGCCAAGGCCCGTGAACTCGTGCGGCTGGTAGGCGCGCCCGACGCCGAAATCGAGACGGCCGTGGGAGAGAACGTCGACCAGAGCAAAGTCGGAGGCCGTGCGCAGTGGGTGGTTGAAGGGGATGGCGCAGACCGCCATGCCAATGCGCAAGCGCCTGGTGCGCTGCGCGATGGCGGCCGCGTAGACCTGCGTCGACGTGACCAGTCCATAGGTCGAAAACAGGTGTTCGGCGATCCACACCTTGTCGTAGCCGAGCTGCTCGGCGAGCTCGAAGAACGCCAGATCGTTGTCGAAGTTCTCGACAACCTTGGCCAGGTCCGGGAACTGGCTCAGGCTGAAGATGCCGAATTTCGTCTTCGCCATGTGCGTTCCTCGCCGCCTTGTGTCGCTTTCGCGCCCATGTTGCGTCGGGGGTGCGGCAGCGTCAAACGCCGATATCGCCCGCCGAGATCACCCGCCGAAATCACCCGAGGGCGCACGGTCCGGCGCGGTGTGCGCTCCGCGATGGCCCGCGTCAGACGCGGGGAGCGACCTCGGTGACGAAGCGCTCGATCTGCCGGCCGAGCTCCGCTTCGCTGTCCGCCCGGCAGCGGACGATGATCGTGCCGAACCCGAGCGCAAAGAGCTCGGCGATATCGGCCGTGATCTCCTCGAGCGAACCGGTGCCAGGCTCGCGCGCCGCCAGGAAATTCTTCTTGGCCTCGCCGATGCCGAGGAACATCTTGTAGGCGAGCGTCAATTCCGCAAACGGGCGCCCCGCCGCTTCGGCAAGCCGCCGGAGGGCGGCGAGACGCTCCTTGAGCCGCTCGGCGTCGGCCGCGACGGCAAGCCAGCCGTTGCCGTGGCGGACGACGCGCCGCAACGCGGCATCCGACATTCCGCCAATCAGAATCGGCGGGTGCGGCCGCTGCAGCGAGCCGGGCGAGGAAAAGACCGGAGCGAATGCATAGGTCTCGCCGCGATAGCCGACCGCACCGCCCGCACAGATGCTCTTGAAGATTTCCAGATACTCATCGGTCGCCCGTCCGCGCCTGGTGAAATCGGCGCTGCCCAGAGCCTCGAATTCTTCGCGCAGCCAGCCGACGCCCGCGCCCAGGATAATGCGCCCTCCCGAGAAGTGATCGAGGGTGACTAGCATCCGCGCCAGCAGCAGTGGATTGCGGTAGGGCATGATCAGCGCGGCGGTACCGATGCGTACGCGTCGGGTCGCTCCGACGAGCACGGCCATGGTGGCAACCGGCTCCAGCAGCGGATCGGAGGGTGGCGTCGGAAATGTTCCCGTGGCGCTATAGGGATAGGGCGAGGCAAAGGATACCGGAAACGCGACGTGATCGGCGAGCCAAAGCGATCCAAACCCTGCCTCTTCGGCGTAGCGGGCGAGGTCCAGGATGATCCGCGAGGTGGCGAGCGGGCCGTAGCTACCAACGTCCAACCCGAAGATGTCCAAGCGTGCCATGTCCGCCCCAAACGTCAAACGCGGTCCGCCGATCGATGGCGGCGCCGCCTGGCGCCGCACCTCGATTTTTGCCGCTCGCCATGGGCGATCCATGCGGATTGCGTGCCGACCGCCATCCTATGCGACTGCAAGGGGAGGGCAAGCCGTCGCGATCAAGCGATCGCATCCCCGGCGCCGCCTTTACATTGCCGCGGCCACCTTTCCTTGCCACTGCCGGGTGGAGTAACTGCGCAGAAGGGTGAGGCGGGTTGCAAGGGGAACGATGGAGCGAAGAGCAATTCTTTCGCAACAGCCGTCTGGCTACCGGTTCTGACGCTTGCCCCCATCGTCAACTATCTCGACCGCACGAACGTCGGGTTTACCACCCTGACGACGAACGCGCGGATTTTGCACGAACGCCAGGGTGCTGCGCGTCGACGCGAGGGGAAGATCGACAGTCTCGTGATCGCGTTCTCGCTTGCGATCCTCGGCCCGTTCCTCTCGGTATGGCCCGGCCCCTTCCTCGCACGCGAGATACCGGCGCGTTTTCTCACCGGGGGGCGGCGCGGTGGCGAAGCTTGCCTTGATCGATTCCATCGGCACCTTGGGGGGGTTCGCCGGACCTTATCTGATAGGCTATCTTAAGGATGCGACCGGCGCATTCCTGGCTGCTGGCGATGGCAGGGTCTGTTGCGCATCACCTGCTTTCGGCCGCGTTGCGTTTGCTCATCACCATGGAGTAGCTGATCGAAGCGGTGCGGCGGACGGACAACGCGGCACGGCGGCGTCGCCTGCTGCAGCGGCACGGCGGTGAGCATGACCACGGTCGGTGCGCACCGTGCACGGCTCGCGGTTCTCCGAGCGTCTTTGGTCGTTTGCGCAGAAAGGCACGTACGATGAACCAAGAGGCCAGTCACGAGGCAGCGTCTGCCGGGCATCGCGAAAGCCGGCTGCTGCACCGCAGCTTGCTGGCCACCCCGGAGGTGGCCGTCGCCGGTCAGGGCGTTTGGCTGCTGACGCGGCAGGGGCAGAAGATCCTAGACGCATCGGGTGGCGCCGCGGTCTCCTGCCTCGGCCATCAGCACCCACGCGTACGCGATGCGCTCGCCCGGCAGCTGTCACGGCTCGCCTATGCGCATACCGGGTTCTTCTCCTCCGAACCCGCCGAGGCGCTGGCACAGGAGCTGGTCGGGCTTGAGCCGGGCGGATTGGACACGGCGTTTATCGTCAGCAGCGGCTCGGAAGCCATCGAAGCCTGCTTGAAGCTTGCCAGGCAGTATTTCTTGGAGATCGGTCAGCCGCAAAGGACGCGCTTCATAGCCCGCCGCCAGAGCTACCATGGCAACACGCTCGGGGCCCTCGCCGCCGGCGGCAATGCCGCGCGGCGCGCACCCTATGCGCCACTACTGTCCGCTGCCTTCAGTCACGTGACACCTGCCTTCGCCTACCGGGAGGCGCACGACGGCGAGACAGAAGCCGCGTTCGTATGCCGGCTCGCTGCCGAGCTCGAGGCGGAATTCGTGCAGCGCGGCAGCAAGTCCGTCGCCGCGTTCATCGCCGAGCCGGTCGTCGGCGCCACTGCCGGCTGCGTCCCAGCGCCGGCGGGTTACTTTCGTGCCGTTCGTGAGATCTGCGACCGGCACGGCGCATTGTTGATTCTCGATGAGGTGATGTGCGGCATGGGGCGCACGGGCACGTTGCATGCCTGGGAACAGGAAGGCGTGGCACCGGATTTGCAAGCCATCGCCAAGGGTCTCGGCGGCGGATACCAACCGATCGGCGCGATGCTGGTTTCGCGGCGCATTAGGCAGGCATTGCGGAACGGCTCCGGTGCCTTTCAGCATGGACACACCTACCTCGCTCACCCGTTGGCTTGTGCGGCCGCGCTCGAAGTGCAGAAGGTGATCAAGGAGGAGCAGCTGCTCGAGCGCGTGCAATCGCTGGGCAGCCTGCTGGAGCAACGGCTGCTCGATCGCTTCGGCAATCACCGTCACGTCGGCGATATCCGCGGCCGGGGGCTGTTCCGGGCGATCGAGCTTGTCGCCGACCGCGTCACGAAGCGCCCCTTCGATCCTGCCGTCAAACTGCACGCCAGGGTCAAACAGGTGGCCTTGGCGCACGGGCTCGCGTGCTATCCATCGGGTGGCACGATCGATGGCCACAGCGGCGATCATGTGCTGCTGGCGCCTCCCTACATCACCAGCGCCGACGAGCTTGAGACCATGGTCGAACGGCTCGGCACGGCGCTCGACGCGACGGTCGCCGGCGTCCCGTAGGCAGCAGCGTACGCGCCCCTCTTGCAGGCGGCGGTAGCGGGGGAGCAGCGCGCGCCGCTCTGGCGTGACCGCGTTCAGCCGATCGGCACGCGCGCACCTTCCCAAACCCGCGGGCGACCTCGCCGGCGGCGCGCACCTGCGGCGCCTGGGCGCAACCATCCGACGGTTGCGGTCCTCAGGCGTCTTCTTCTAGGGGCTCGAAACGCGGCTGAAACCACAGCTGACCGATCAGGGTCGGCACCACCGCGCTGGCGATGACGGCGGTCAGGAGCACCGTGTATTGCTGCTGGTCGATGATGTGGTTCGTCAACCCGAAGAGGGCGGAGATCGAGCCGAACGTCAGCCCGGTCGACATCATCATCGTCGTGTACATTCCGTTGCGCTTACCGAACGCGAAAAACTGCGTCAGCGGCAAGATGCCGACGAACTTCGCGGCCATCTTCACACACAGGAAGGCGGCGATCAGGCCGATGCCCGCGACCAGCGCCTTGGCCTCGATCAGCGAGCCCGCCCGTAGAAAGTAGAACGGGGTCAGAAACGCAAAGCAAATGGCGCGCATGCGGCGCTGCAGCTCCTGCTGGTTCATGAAAAATGAGGCCAGCGCCATGCCGACCAGGTAGGCAGGAAGTACGGCCTCGCTCTTGCCCAGATTGGCGAGGCCGCCAAGGGCAAACAGGACGAGGAAGAGAAACTTGATCTCCGGCTCGCTCGCGCGATTGCCAAGCACCTTGAACAGCCGAGGCACCAGCCATGGCAGCACGAGGAGCGCGACGATTGTCGCGGCGACAAAGGTCAGCAGGTAGGCGTTGTAGTTGGCGAACACCAGTCCGAGCGCCAAGACGGTGCCGATATCGTTGATGAAGCACGCCGCCAATATAATCTTGCCAAGCTCCGTGCGGTTGTAGCCGGTTTCGACCATTACCGCATAGACCACCGCCACCGACGTGGTCGAAAGGGCGATGCCACCGATTTGCGCTTGCGGCCACGGCCAACCCAGCCCATACCGTGCCAGTGCCAGGCAACCGAGATAGGGTGCAAAGAACCCCATCAGGCCGATGCTCGTGCTTGACCAAAAATTCTTCTTCACCACCTGCGGGTCGATATCCGTTCCCGCAAGGAAGGTCAGCACGATGGCCCCGAACGCGGCGATATAGTCGATCCAGGGCGCAAGCGGCAACCCGAGCGTGTTGCCAGCAACGGCGCCGATCACAATCTCGAACAGCGCCGCAGAGATGGTGATCCAAATCGATGCGATGGCAGCGGCCAGCGCCAGGGCCATCCACAGCGCCGACTGGAACCACACGCTTGCCATTAAACGCCCCCAAATCGTCCGCCCCTGCCGAGAGCGGCACAAAAAAAGACCCGCTCAGCGGCGGGCGTCGTCAACCGTTGGCAGCAGGTTAGCTCGCTCCGACGGGGGCGGCAAGCGCGCGTTCCCGGACGTCGGCGCGGGCGCCGCAGGGGAGCCCGCGCGCACGCGCAAGCCGCGGCGCCGGTGGGCGCGGGGCCTTGGCCGTTAGCGTTAGATGGACGGGTTGATCAGCTTGACGATGCTGCTCATGTCGAGGTCGCCGAAGCCGTTGCCGATGTGCATGGCGAAGGCCGCCGTCGCTACCGCACCAAGCGGCGTCGCCGTCCCCGCGGTCTGCGCAGCCGCCTGCGACAGGCGCAGGTCCTTGAGCATCAGCTTCGCCGCAAAGCCGGGCTTGAACGCGTTGCTTGAAGCCGAACCGGGCACCGGGCCTGGCATCGGGCAGAGCTTATTCAGGATCACCGAGCCCGCCGTCGATGTCGAGAGCGCGTCGAACAGTGCCTGGCGCTGCACGCCGAGCCTCTCGCCCATGACGAAGGCCTCGGCCACGGCCAGGACGGTGATGCCAGCCACCATGTTGTTGCAGATCTTCGTCACTTGCCCGAGGCCGGCGGCGCCACAATGCAGGATGTTCTTGCCCATGGCCTCGAGCAGCGGCAGTGCCCTGGCAAACGTCGCCTTGTCACCGCCGCACATGAAGGTCAGCGACGCGGCCTCTGCGCCGATGACGCCACCTGACACCGGTGCATCGAGCATGGCATAGCCGCGCTCGGCCGCTGCGGCGTGTATCGCTCGTGCGGTCTCCACGTCGATGGTTGATGAGTCGATCAGCACCGTTCCCGGATCCGCGGCGCCGATCACCTCCTCCCCGAGGTAGACGGTGCGCACCTCGCCGCCGGCCGGCAGCATGGTAATCACGAACTCGACCCCGCGCGCCGCGTCGGCACACGACCGCGCGCGCTCGGCGCCGCTTTGAGCGGCAAAGTTCACAGCCTCTTCGCGCACGTCGTAGATTTTGAGGCTATGCCCCGCCTTGACGAGGTTGCGGGCCATCAGGCCGCCCATATTGCCGACGCCGATAAAGCCCACGCGCGTCATGCCCTGTTCCTTCGATTGCCTGTGGCCGGGGCACGAGCGCGACGGCGCTCCGTGCACCCTGCGATCAAGGCGTGTTGAGGTTGACGGTGACGTTCTTC
Organism: Hyphomicrobiaceae bacterium; assembly: GCA_051985875.1. Classification (GTDB taxonomy): domain Bacteria; phylum Pseudomonadota; class Alphaproteobacteria; order Rhizobiales; family Hyphomicrobiaceae; genus AWTP1-13. The sequence goes on along the minus strand of JBPYEF010000443.1, from coordinate 2,888 downwards.
TTTTGCGTGAAGCTGTCGAGCATGCCCTCGAGCGAGAACTCGCGCCCGATACCACTCTGCTTGACGCCTCCGTAAGAGTGGCCGGGTGACTGGCCGAGACCCTGGTTGACCTGGACCCAACCCGCCTCGATGGCATGCGCGGTGCGCAATCCACGCGCGATGTCGTGGGTCCAGACGTAGGCGGCGAGCCCGTAGTGGGTATCGTTGGCCATGGCGACGGCATCGGCCTCGTCGCTCCAGCGGATGGCGACCAGAACGGGTCCGAAGATCTCCTCTCGCGACAGCCGCCAGGCGTTGGAGGCGTTGGCAAATACCGTCGGGATTGCAAAGTAGCCCCGTGCCAGCGGGCCTTCGCGCGGCGGCAGCCCGCCGCACAGGAGCTTGGCGCCGGGCTGGCGCAAGCCTTCCTCGACGTAGCCGCATACCTTGGTGAACTGCTTCTCGTTGATGATGGCACCGATGTCCGACGCCTCGTCCAGAGGATCGCCAATTTTGAGCTTCTCCGTCCGCGCGGCGAGCTTGCCGAGAAAGTCGTCGAAGATGTCGGCGTGCAGGAACAGGCGCGAGCCGGCAGTGCACGATTGGCTCTGGCGCGTGAAGCGCATGGCGGCGATGATGCCCTCGACGACCCAGTCTTCGTTGGCGTCGGGGAAGACGATGGAAGGGCTCTTGCCCCCGAGCTCCAGCGATACCGGCACGATGCGCTCGGAGGCCGCGCGCATGATGAGTTTGCCGACCTCGGTCGAGCCCGTGAAGGAGAGCTTGCGCACCCCCGCATGTGCCGCGAGGGCAGCACCGGCCTCTTCGCCGTAACCGGTGAGTACGTTGAGCACGCCCTTGGGAAGGTGCTCCTGGCACATGGCCGCAAGCCACAGCACGCCGAGCGGGGCATCCTCCGCCGCCTTGAGTACGAGCGTGTTGCCCGCGCACAGGGCGGGCGCGATCTTCAGCGCGGCAAGGATGACGGGCGCATTCCAGGGAATAATCGCACCCACCACTCCGATCGGCTCGCGCCGCGTATAGCTCAGCACGTGTTCGCCGAACGGGATCGTCTCGCCTTTGAGCTCGCTGGCAAGGCCGCCGAAATAGCGCAGGATGTCGACCGCGCTTTTGGCTTCCGGCCGCGCCTGGGTGCGGATCGCGTTGCCGGTCTCCTCGGCGATGATGCGTGCGAGGTCCTCCACCTTCGCCTCGATCGCGTCGGCGATCTTTTGCAGCATGCGCCCACGCTCGCGCGGCGCGACACGGCTCCAGGCGGGAAAGGCGCGCCGGGCGGCGGCGACCGCGCGGTCGACGTCCGCCGCGCCCGCGCGGGGAACGGCGGCAATGCTCTGGCGGTTGCCCGGGTTCTCGACAGAAAATTGCCGACCATCGGCACTGTCGACCCAGCTGCCGTCGATCAGCATGCGTCGCCGCTGCTCGGTCGCGGCCGCGGCTGGCCGCCTCTCCGTCACTGCCATCGCGTCCTCCTCCTCGGCTCTGCCGCAGGGGCCCTCGGCTGCTCGCCTGCAGCCTAGCCCACACGCGGTGAACGGGCCAGCGGTGCAGGGAGAGCGCCCGGCAAGGCCCGCGCTTCGTCGATAGCGGTGTTCGGTTGTGCGACTGGGCCTGGAGCTGTGGACTGGCTCAGGCATGGCGGCGCACGCGGCAACGTACTAGGCTGCGGTTGCTTGCGGCAGAATCGCTTTCAGGGAGGAATGCCGATGCCGAAATTCGTCATCGAACCGCATTTTCGGCTGCAAGAATGGGTCGCCGAAGAGAAGGGCTACTTCAAAGATGCCGGGCTCGACTACGCGTTCGACGAATTCATCCGCGCCACCGGTGGTGCGCATCACCGCACCGTCGGCAAGCAGGGCGCCTACCAGAGCATAGAGCAGGGTCGCCGAGCCAACGTGACCTGCGCCTGCCACTGGACGGTCGGCGTGGCCGCTTCGCGCGGGCACACCAAGCTGTTTGCGGACGCCTACTCGGTGACACCCGCCGGTATCTTCGTCGCCGCCGATTCCCCGATCCGTTCGCCCCTCGATCTCGCGGGCGTACCAATATCGGTCGGATACCAGTCGGGTAGCCACTACGCGACGATCCAGGCGTTCGAGGCGTATATGCCCAAAGGTGAGATCACGCTGTCCTTCGCGGAGGGAATGCTCTTCCACCGCCTCGCTGCATTGATCGAGGGCAGGGCGCCGGCCGTATCCCTGTTCAGCGGTCCCTATTACCTCGCCGAACAGCTCGGGTTCCGCAAGATCATCGATAGCACCTTCATGATTGCGGCGATGATCAATGGCGATCCCGATCCGGACGATGTGCGCAAGTACTTCGCGGCACTGCGGCGCGCGCAGCGCGACATCGATTTGCGGCCGGAGCTCTATACCCGCTACTACACATGTGAATTTCCGGAGCGCTACCACGCGCAAATGGACACGCGCCGGTGGGGTCCTGGGGAGCGCATCGTCTTTGAGCCCTACACCAAGGAGGTGTTCGAGACCTCCTTTGACTGGATCGCGCGCCATGAGATTTTCGACCCCCAGGACATGGGGACGGGCAGGTATGAGCAGGCGGTGATCTCCCTATCGGATTGAGCGGGTGCGCGCCGTGCGCACTGCGCTGCCATGGTTCGGGGCGGCCGCGCGGTCTGCAGCAGGCGGCGGCAACGGGTGCGGGTCGTGGCGGAACGCCGATCACGCTCACGCGTTTGCGGGGCATGGCTCCCCCCATCCCTGCTGACACCGATGCGCTCGCGGCCTACCTCTTTCAGTGCGATGACAACGGGCTGTATGCCGTTTCGCTAGATCCCGACGGCCGCAATCTTCCCCGCGGTTCTTGCGCCGAGGGCTGGCGCCTGCGCACCGCGTTTACGCTGGGCGTACACGAGCCCGTGCCGGTCTCGA
>JBPYEF010000442.1:0-4292 GCA_051985875.1 Hyphomicrobiaceae bacterium | reverse complement strand
CGACGAGATCGGTGCGCTGATCGCGGACCACCTTGCGCGCGCCACGACCAGCAGCTGGATCGCACGCATGCAGCCGCTTGGCATCTGACACGCGCCGGTACGGGGCTACGCCGAGATCTTGGAAGATCCGCAGGTCGCGCACATGAAGGCGCTGATGCACACCGCCGGCCGCGGCGACACCGGCGCACCCGTCACCCTCGTCAACCATCCGGTGCTCTACGACGGCGAGGCAGCCGAGGTGCGCCTCGCGCCACAGCGACTCGGGGCCCAAAGCCGCGAGGTGCTGAGCGAGATCGGGTTCGGCGACGCGGAGATCGCCGCGCTTGTCCGCGACCAGATCATCGCCTGCGCGGCGGACTGACCGGGCGGCGCGGCACGGGCGCGCGCTCGTTGCAAGGCGATGCACGCGCGAGTCTTGCCTCGTCGATGCCTCGCCGCGCCAAGCGTGGCCGGCGCTGGGTGGGTGACGCCCCAGCCGCCGCGTGCTTGACTGTCCTGGCGAGCGCGCGCTCGCCAGGAGGAGAAAAGGCGCAGATGAGCGAGTTCTACGTTAAGCCCGGCGACAGCGTATCCTTCGCCAAGACCGTCGGCGAGAGCGATGTCTACCTGTTCGCCGGCATCACCGGCGACTTTGCTGTCAATCACGTCAACGAACAGTACATGTCCCGCAGCAAGTATGGCAGGCGCATCGCCCATGGTGCCCTGTTGATCGGCTTTGCCTCGACCTGCTCCACGCTGATGATCGACAAGTGCCGGGGCACGGCCGGGGACGAGACCCCGGTCTCGCTCGGCTACGACAAGGTGCGCTTTCTCGGCCCCGTGTACATCGGCGACACCGTGACACTCACATATACGATCACCGCAGTTGACCTGACCAAGCGGCGCTCGCGCGGCGCGATCAGGGTGGTCAATGACAGAGGTGAGCTCGTGGGCGTTGCCGAGCACATCTTGGCCTGGGTCAAGGACAGCGGCCCGCCCAGCGCCTGAGCATGGCCATGGGGTGGTGAGCCCTCACGCGCCGCTGACTTCACCCTCCTCTTTCAGCGCCCGCACCGCCGTGCGGAACGCCTCGAGCGTCTGTTCAACCTCGCCCGGACCGTGCACCGCGGATACGAGCCCCCCGGGTGCACCCATGATGTCGACGCCATTGGCAAGCATGGCCAGGCGCAGGCGCTGCGCTTGTTCGGCGTCGCGCGCCTGCTTCAATCCCTTGAACCCGAGCGCCCGTGGATCGAACTGCATCGGGTCGATGGCGAGACCGCCGGGATTCTGAAAGATGTGGAAGGCGGATGCCTCGCCGTACACGCCCCAAGCTACCGCCTCCTCGCTGAGGATGCGGCGCAGGCCGTCGCGAAGCTCGCTCGCCGCGCGCTCGGCGGCACCGCACAAATCCTGCGCTTCGAGGAGCGACAGCGTCGCAACGGCCGCCGCTGCGCACAGCGGATTGGCGTTGAAGGTACCCTGGTGACCGATTTTTTCCCTACCCGCCCTGCTCGCCGCGCCCGCATCGAGCTGGTCGAGGATCTCCGCCCGGCCGGCAACCGCTCCCCCTGGCAGCCCACCGGCGACGATCTTGGCGAGCACACTGATATCGGGCGTCACGCCATAGCGCGCCTGCGCGCCTCCGCGCGACCAGCGGAAGCCCGTGATCACCTCATCGAAGATCAAGATCACGCCGTGGGCGGCGGTCATCTCCCGTACCTGCGCCAGAAAATCCGGCGGCAACGGCACCTGGCCCCAGGATGCCCCCGAGGGCTCAAGAATGAGAGCGGCGATGTCGGCCCGCGAAGCGAGCACGGCCGCGACGGCATGCGCCGCATCCGCGGGCAGCAGGACGCTCTGTTCGGCAAGGCCGGCGGGAATGCCGGCGGGCAGAGCGCCATCGAAATGCGATTGCGCGCCGGGAGCAACCCCATCGTGCCAGCCGTGGAAGTGACCGAGGAAGCGGATCATCCTCGGCTTGCCGGTGAAGGCGCGGGCGAGGCGCAGGGCCAGGTGCGAGGCTTCCGTACCGGACGCCGTGAAGCGGACGCGCTCGGCGCAGGGGAGCAACCGTGCGATCAGCTCTGCCCAATGCACCTCGAGTTCGTGCGCGGCGCCGAAGTGCGTTCCATTGGCGGCCTGTTCGCGTACCGCCTCGACCACGGCCGGGTGCGCGTGGCCGAGCAGCAGGGCCCCATGCCCGCCGAAGTAGTCTACGTATTCCCTGCCGTCGACGTCCCATTTGCGCGCTCCCGACGCGCGCGCGGCATAGAGGGGATAGGGCCGCAGCGTGCGGCTGTCGTGCGTCAGCCCGGCGGGAATGACCTTGCGGGCGCGCGCATGCAGCTGCGCCGAGCGCCGCGTACGTGCGCGATAGTCGCGCTCGATCTTCGAGTTGCTCCCTCGCATATCCCGACCTGTAGCGCTGGGGCATGTGTCGTGGAGCGTATCCTAGAGGCAGGCCGCGCGCGGTCAATGCGGTGGGTCGTGCACCCGCCAGGGCTCGCCCATTGCGCCCGAAGTGCTACACTGCCCCACCGATGAAACGCAGCACCGAGGTGAGCCGCACTGCGCCGGTCGACTGGCTCCGCGCGCGTGGGCTCGTGCCCTACGAAGCGGCCTGCGCAGCGATGGCCGCGCGCGTCGAGGCCATTCTAGCTGGAACCGCGCGCGAGCTCGTCTGGCTCCTCGAGCACCCGCCACTCTATACTGCGGGCACCAGCGCACGCGATGCCGACCTGCTCGAGCCTCGACGCTTTGCCGTCTATCGCTCGGCGCGCGGCGGGCAGTACACCTATCACGGACCCGGGCAGCGCGTCGTCTATGTCATGCTCGACGTCGGCCAACGTTTCGGCGATGTGCGTGCCTACGTCGGCGCACTCGAGGCATGGATCGTCGATGCCCTGGCGGCCATCGGCCAGGACGCCCACACGATTTCCGGCCGGGTCGGGGTTTGGGTTGCACGCGGAGCAGATCACGCAGCGGGTCATGATAAGATCGCCGCCATCGGCGTGCGCCTGCGCCGCTGGGTCAGCTCGCATGGCTTCAGCATCAACGTCAGCCCGAATCTCGATCACTACGGGGGGATCGTCCCGTGCGGCATTGCCGATGCGGGGGTGACGAGCCTCACTCGCCTCGGCCACACGGTGGAGATTGACACCCTCGACGCAGCGCTGCGCCGCGCGTTCGAGGATCGCTTTGGCCCGACGCAGACGGTCGCAGTCGATCTGGTCGGCGATGGGGTGGGAAGCTGAGGCGCGACTGGCAGATGCCTTCGCGCGCCCCTGCCGGCGCAAAGCAAGGTCGCGATTAGCGTGGGCGCTGCAGGCGTCTGCTGGGTCAACGCACTCGGGCGCTACATCGCCACGAGCCGGCCCGCTGTCGGCACGCAAGATTACGCGCCCCCGGGCGTAAACCACAACGGCAGGCGATTGGTTAACTTAACCCTTGCCTGGCCTGCCGCTGCCCTCCGGGGGCGCCGCGGGAGCCGCCGGCGTGTCCGGCCGGTCATAATAGAGGCTGCCGTCCTCGATCGATACGACGTCGTCGGCCTCGAGCATGTACTCGTCGTCCTCTCCGTCGTCGAGGCGAATGGTGCACCCTTTTGCACAGACATCGTTCAGCGCTTGCGAGGGCTGCAGGACGTGATCTGTCGTCTTGTCACCCTCGATGATCGTCACCTTGCGGTCGACCTCGTCGCGGTTGGTGATCGACGCCGCGTGGGCTGCGGTGCCGCTCAACTGGAGCAGAATCAGTCCAACCGCCAGTAGCAACCGCTGCAACGCTATCGAACGCAAAGAGTGCACCCTTCCTGTTCCTGCGGCTGTGCCCTTACTTCTTCTTCTTCTTCGCTGCCTTCTTCTTTGCCGTCTTCTTCGCCTTCTTCGCCTTCATTGTCTCGTCCTTCCTAAGTCGTGAAGCCGCCCGAATCGTGTCCGGGCACTGTCAATGTGAAAATTTTTCCGCGAATCTTCAAACGTATTTTTCCGCTGACGGTTATCGAAGATTTCGATAGATAGTTTTTATCCACCACGAAACGCATGCGCGCGCCATGGACATCGTACTCGCAAGCACCTTCCTCATGGTTGCCGAAGCGGGCAGTTTCATCGACGCGGCGCGCAAGCTTAACGTCACGCAGTCGACGGTAAGCGCGCGCATCAGGGTCCTTGAGGAGCTGTTCGGTCGTCCCCTGTTCGAGCGTTCGAAGAGCGGCGCAACGCTCACCGGCGCCGGCGAGCAGTTCCAGAAGCACGCATTGGCGCTGGTGCGCGTGTGGCAGCACGCGCAGCTCGAGGTCGGGTTCTCGGGCC
>JBPYEF010000441.1:0-2456 GCA_051985875.1 Hyphomicrobiaceae bacterium | reverse complement strand
ATTCGCGCTCGATCAGCTGGCACCGACGGATCCCGACTTCGTGCACACCTGGAGCGAGTGCGCCAAGCTCGCCTACGCAGACCGCGAGGCGTTCTATGGGGATCCGAAGTTCGTCGACGTGCCGCTCTCCACCCTGCTTTCGGAGCGCTACAACGCCGAGCGTCGCCAGCTGGTCGGCGCTACGGCATCCATGGAACAGCGCCCCGGCAGCATCCCCGGCCATGCCGGACGCGTGATCATCAAGGGTCCGCGGGCCATTGCCGCCGGCGCGGGTGAGCCGACGTTTGCGCCTCTCTCGCCCCATGGTGCGGGCGAGAAGGTCGACGCCCACGGCCGCGTGATCGGTGACACGGTGCACATCGACATCATCGATAGGGCCGGCAACATGTTCACGGCGACGCCGTCCGGAGGCTGGCTGCAGTCTTCACCCGTTATTCCCGAGCTCGGCTGGCCGCTCGGCTCGCGCGGACAGATGTTCTGGCTGGAGGAGGGGCTACCCGGCTCGCTTGCGCCGGGGAAACGGCCGCGCTCGACGCTTTCGGTCGGCATGGCGTTGCGCGACGGCAGGCCCTACCTCAGTTGGGGAACACCCGGCGGTGATCAGCAGGACCAGTGGAGCTGTCAGATGTTCCTGCGCCACGCCAGCCTGAGAGGCACCGCGTCGAAAATGAACTTGCAGCAGGCCATCGATGCGCCGGCTTGGCATATCGAGCATTTCCCGCTGTCGTTTTGGCCGCGCACCGCGCGCCCCGGGGTGCTCGTCGTCGAAGGCCGCATGCCCAAGGCGACGATTGCCGAGCTTGAACGGCGCGGGCACAGGGTTGAGGTCGGCCCTGACTGGTCGGAGGGACGTCTCAGTGCCGCCGCACAGGACGGCGTCTGGCGCAAGGCTGCGGCCAACCCGCGGGGCATGCAGGGCTATGCTGCCGGCCGCTAGCCGCCGCAAAAGGTGGGCGTTTACGGCCAGATCTGCACGTAGGCGGAGCGTTCGCGCTCGGAGGCATCGCCAAAAGATGCGTCGTAATCTTTGACCAGTGCCTTGAGATGATCGGAGTTGCGGAAGCGCTGGAACGCGTCTTCATTGGCAAACTCGTACACCGCCATGTACTGGAATTTGTCCTCGCCCAGGATCTTCTTGTAGCGGCGCGCGCTCACCGCACCATTGAACTGCAGGACCTGCGGGACGTGCTCGGTATTATACCAGGTGTTGAACGCGGCCTCTTGGTCCTTGGTGATGGTTGCACGCACAACGAAGATGGTGACGGCCATGGCGTGTCCTCCGGGGGATGCGATGCGTGCGAACGGCGAGCCGGTACGCACGCGCCCTATGGCAGTTGCGGCCCAATTGCCGGGCCGCGCCGTGTACGCCTCTTGCTCCGGCGTTCTCCGGCGACAAGCGGAACGTTAGCACGGCACGGCTAACCCGCGGCAGCCGCCAGTTCGGCATGCTCGACCTTGCAGGCACAGAACTTGAATTCGGGGATCTTGCCAATCGGATCGAGCTGCGGGTTGGTGAGCAGATTGGCAGCCGCCTCGGCAAAGCAGAAGGCGATGAAGACCATGCCCTCGGCGACGTCCCGATCCGCCCGCGCCTTCAGCACCACGCTGCCGCGCCGCGTAGCAACGCGGATCGTGTCCCCCGGCCGAATTGCGCGCCTGTCCATCTCGCGGGGGTTGAGGTTCGCGATCGCCTCCGGCTCCAATGCGTCGAGGCGCGAGGCGCGGCGCGTCATCGAGCCGGTATGCCAATGCTCGAGCAGGCGTCCCGTGGTGAGCACGAGCGGGTATTCGCTATCGGGGAGCTCGTCGGGTGCACGCAAATCCGTGGGCACGATCTTCGCCCGGCCTGAAGGCGTCGGAAACCCGGCGGAGAAGATGATCTCGTTTCCGGGCTGGTCGGGTGCATCGCACGGATAGGTCACGGAGTCCTCGCGCAGCAGCCGCTCCCAGGTGATGTTCTTGAGCGAGGGCATGACCTCGGTCATTTCCGAGAACACGTCGGATACGTGCTTGTAGTTCCAGGACAGGCCGATGCCGCGGGCGATCTCCTGGATCAGTTCCCAATCCTGGCGCGCGGAGCCCGGTGGGCGCAGCACCGGACGCGCGATCTGCACCTGCCGGTTGGTGTTGGTGAAGCTGCCCCATTTCTCGGCGTGCGCCGAGGCCGGCAGCACGACGTCTGCGTGCCATGCCGTCTCCGTCAGGAATATGTCCTGGACGACCAGGTGCTCGAGCTTGGCGAGCGCATCGCGCGCGTGCTGCACGTCGGGGTCGGACATGGCGGGGTTCTCGCCCATCACGTACAGACCTTTGATCACGCCGTTCTTGATCGCATGCATGATTTCGACGACGGTCAGCCCGCGCTGCAGCGGCAATCGCGTACCCCAGAAGGCGTCGTAGGCGCCGCGCACCGTTGCATCCTCGACGTTTTGGTAATCGGGGAAGAACATCGGTAT